>NZ_JAWLCK010000051.1:0-10584 GCF_041687175.1 Lutispora sp. | reverse complement strand
CTTATATATTACTTTAAATCTGTCATCATAATCCCTGCTAAACAGCATCAATATCTCAACCTTTCATAATATCTCTAGCTTAATCTTCTAAAGTATATCATATCATATGGAGATAGTGTTTTACTATTATGTTATGTAACAATTTCCATGTAAGTCCATATTATATTATTGAAGATAGGAGGGCCAGGCTATGTCAAGTTCTTCTTTTATTAATTCTAACTTATTTATAATAATAGCTGTCTTAATAACCATATGTATTGGAGACGAGTTAAGTGAAGATGATAATAATGTGCTAGGTAATCTTTTCACAGCTCTTGGTTCCCTCTTTTTGACGAAAGCATCTCAGATAGCTAGTAAGCAAAATCAAGATGAGATCAAACGTCAAATCGCTGATTTGGAAAATCAATTACAATCTCTAAAAAGCAAGCTGAGATAAGAAAGGCCGGGGAAATCCCCGGCTAGTTTGTTTAATTTCCATCAACTTCTTCATTAGTACCAGCTTGTGCTGCAATTATTTCTGCAAATTCATCCATAATTATTTTGAAATGGCTTCATTCATTGCATCAATAGTTAATGAGTTTTCTTCTGTAATCTCTGGCAATTCTATCTTGATATCGCCGTTTATATTTGTCAAATCAGTGTCAAAGCTTATATAGATACAAAATTCTCTTGCATCTATTTCATCGGATTCTGCATTGCCTGATATTCCAGCGAAAGCCCTTTTAATCTCACCTAAATTCAATACAATATCTGCATTTCCTTTTGTATTAACAACATAACCTTCGTTATTTACTACATAATCTGTTACAATACCTCTATCACCTATTAGAGTAACTTTATCAAAAGCATCCATAATTATATTGAAATAAACTAAAAATACATCCATGTCATTATCAATGCTTTTTATTGAATCCTCATATATAGCTCTATTTTCTTCTTTTGTATCAAATTGTTTCATCATGTTAATATAGTCTTTTATAAAGTCAATTAATACCTCGTCTTTTGCCATCTCATTGATCAAGTTTCTCAAAAGTACTTTAAAGTCTCTATCATCTAGTTTAATCTGATAAATCATTGCCTCCTCTTTACCTTCAGGAGTTTCTATTATTTTAATTCCTCTATTTTTAATTACATCTCCCAGGTTGTTGGCGGGATCATCAATGATATTTTCAAGAATCTTCATCGTATGTCCCTGTAATTTCTTAGCATTTTCTATAAATTTCATATCAATAATATTTGTAGAACCTTCGGGCTTTAATAAATCCATTACGATATAGCTCTTGCCTTGAAATTCTTCAGGCAAAAAACTACCAATCAATTGGGGAATCTGTATTATTTCTATAAACTTCTGAGTGTCACCAGACATATCCATATCTACCCATACTGTCATACCTATGCCCATTCCATCAGCTATTGCGTTAATCTTTGCTTCTGCTACCACTTTCGATGCGTCATCATTTGTTATAGCTTTAGAGTCAACCTCAAATTTTAAACTGTTTATAATATTTGATATAGCATCAATTGCTTCCTGTTCATTTTGTGGTAAACCACTAGCATTAAAGTTTAAGCTTATGGTGCTTTTACTTTCAACTTCTTTTAACTCCTGCTGTTTTTTTAACGCATCAAACAAAGGCTTTGCTTCTGTTGCTGTAATGCTTTTTGTGGCAACCCTATCTAATATGGATATTACTTCTGCCCTTGATATTGTATCTAAAGCATTAAAACTATTATCTGATGTACCTTTCATATAACCCTTTTCTACTACTGCACCTATGTATCCTCTGCTTTTTTCAGGTATTTCATCAGCATCAGTAAAACTCTTCAATATTTCAGAATCAGCGACTGGTTCAAGCTTTTCGACCTTTGAAATTATCATTGCAATTTCCTGTCTTGTAATATTTTCTTCTGGTTTGAATTCTCCATCCTCAAAACCTTCAATATAGCCTGCATTTACTGCCTTGATAATTTCTTCATAAACCAGTGGGTTTGATTCCTTAGATATATCCTTAAACTCTAGCTGTTGAGTTGTTTCACTAAATTGATATAATCTATTGATTAAAGAAACTAATTCATATCTTGTAATTTTTTGGTCTGGATCATATTCAGCAATCTTTACATCCTCTGGGATTAATCCTCTATTCACCCAATCCTTTAATTGATATTCCGCCCAATGTCCCATAAAATAAGAAGGCTCAGATGGTTCAGCATAAACCATACTCGTATTTAGCATAATAAGAATAAGAAGCACAACAAAAATCTTTTTCATTCTTAAACCCCCTGAAATTAGTTTTTTCTATTTCAATAATTTATATTATATTACATAAATGAGGAAATTAACAGTAAAAAAATAGAACCTTACCTTTAGTAAAAAAGTAAGGCTCTACTCTATAATCCCTACCTTAATTCCCAGTGGCCTCTATATGTTGTATGATCATTCCCCAGGTAATCAATATCAGCGTAAATCCTCACTATATTATTTACATCATCATGTTGGATGTGGACATTTGACGGCCTGCCGTCATCGCTTCTGTACTGCAAATAATTATTTACTATCTCCATAGCTATATCATCGCTATATCCGTCATATATTGTGTTATATTCACTGTCTGCAATTTCAAGAACCATACTGTGGCCATCGTAGTCTACAATTCTTCTTTCTAGAATATTCCCATACATCTGCTATACTCCTCCCTATAATAGTACTAAGTTACTATATATCTTCCCCCAAAATATGCCTTAGTATTAACAATCCCTGCATCATTTTTGGGAAACCACAGGTTGGAGCCACAAGCAGCATTGCATGTTCTATTTCTTCCTTAGTACAGCCACTTTTAAGTGCCTTTTGTATATGGGTCCTTAGTGCATATGGATATTGGCAATCTACAGATAAAGCTACTTTTATAAGCCATCGGGTTTTTTCATCTAATGGGCCACCTTTTTCATGGACTAGCTTGCCATAGTTTTCATAGGCCTTATATATGTCGCCATGCTTATCAGTTAGGTATTTGAGGTTTTTTTCAATAACATCCAGGTTGTCAAAATAATCTCTCACAGTATCTCCACCTTATAAAATAATATTTCTAAGGTGTATTATGTGTAAAAACTTTTTTTATAAACATTTTATTTTCAATTAATCCATTTTCTGGGGTATTGAATTCAAAATCTCCATAAATTCATCACCCATTATAGTTTCTTTTTGAATAAGATATGAAGCTATTTTGCCCAATGCCTCCATGTTATCTTTAAGAAGTATTTTTGCCTTCTCATAGCATTCTTTTAATATTCTCTGAACCTCATCGTCAACTTCTGCAGCAGTTTCGTCAGAGCAATTTCTAACAGGTCTGCCGTCTAGATATCTATTCTGTATAGATTCCAGTCCCATCATGCCAAATTTGTCAGACATACCATATATGGTTACCATCTGCCTTGCCAGTTGAGTAGCCCTTTCTATATCATTGGCAGCTCCCGTAGTTATTTCATTAAAAACTAAATCCTCAGCAGCTCTACCTGCAAGAAGAACAACTATTTGTTCCAGTATTTCATCCTTTGACATTAGGTACTTTTCCTCCTCAGGCATCTGCATAGTATATCCCAAGGCACCCATAGTTCTAGGAATTATAGTGATCTTGTGGACAGGCTGTGTCTTCTTTTGCAATGCTGAAGCTAATGCGTGACCTACTTCATGGAAAGCAACCAGATTCTTTTCATTTTGTGTCATAACCCTGTCTTTTTTCTCCTTACCTGCTATGACAGTTTCCACTGCTTCAAACAGGTCATCCTGGCGTACCTTGTCTCTTCCCATTTTTACTGCTCTTAAAGCTGCCTCATTCACCATATTGGCCAGATCTGCTCCTACAGCTCCTGCAGTTGCTAAGGCAATTTCTTTCAGGTTTACGTTTTCATCTATTGCATAATTTTTGGCATGGACTTTTAATATCTCTTCTCTACCCTTTAAATCAGGTTTATCAACTATTACCCTTCTGTCAAAACGGCCAGGTCTCAATAGTGCTTTATCAAGAACCTCAGGCCTGTTAGTAGCTGCAAGTATAACAACACCTTTGGAAGAGTCAAAACCATCCATTTCTGCAAGGAGCTGATTTAGTGTCTGTTCTCTTTCATCGTTGCCTCCTATAGTGCCTTCTCTGCTCTTTCCTATGGCATCTATTTCATCTATGAATACTATGCACGGCGCCTGCTTCTCTGTCTGCTTGAACAAGTCCCTGACTCTGGCAGCACCGACACCTACAAACATTTCTACAAAATCAGATCCTGATATGGAAAAGAAAGGAACCTTGGCTTCTCCTGCCACAGCCTTTGCTAGAAGAGTCTTCCCCGTACCAGGAGGTCCTACCAGGAGAGCCCCTTTCGGCAGCTTAGCCCCTATCTTTGTATATTTGCCAGGACTGTGAAGAAAATCTACAATTTCCTGAAGAGACTCCTTAGCCTCTTCTTGTCCTGCCACGTCATCAAAGGTAACTCCTGTACTTTTTTGTACATAAACTTTAGCATTGCTTTTCCCTATAGACATGGCGCCGCCGCCCATTTTTTTACTAAGGGACCCCATGAGCATTGAGCTGAATAGATAGAATATCCCGAAGGGAAGAACCCAGGAAAGCAGAAAGCTCATAATTGGAGACTGCCTATTCTGAACCGGCTTAAATGTTATTCCAGCATTATATAGCTTATCTACAAGATCTGGATAATCCAGTTTGCCTGTATAGTACATCTTTCTTTCTACTAAAGGAGTATTTTTGTCTGATTTAGGTACTATCAGTATTCTGTCTTCAGTGATTTGAACAGACTCAATTTCATTATTGTCAACCATTTTCAGAAATGTGCTGTAATCTATCTCTTGAAATGCTGACTGGGAAATAAATGATGTCAACATGTTTATTCCCAAAGTAATTATCAATGCAATAGCAATAAATTTAGGCAAATTTTCTTTATTAGGTAACATATGCTTCCCTCCCTATAATAATTGTTGTGACAAATCAATTAATCTATCATGAATTTTTTGCATATCTTTCTTCGAAAATACATCTATGCCGAATAGGTTTGAAAATGCCATGCCATAACAGGCAAGACAAATAATCATTCCCAAAGTCGGGTCCTTTAGCTCATAAATTTTCTCCAGCAATACCCTGCGATTCTCTCTTACTGGTTGCAGTAATTCCTGATTCATTGCAACCGCTGCCAACAATCCGGTCATACAAGTGGTGTCAACTGAATCGTAATTGAAATGTTGCTCAATCAAGGATGACAACCACCTGGTTCTATCTATTTTTTTATCAAACTGTTCCATATAATACTCTATTAGGCCTTGTATCAATTTATCCTTGCTGGGAAAGTGATATAACAGTCCCCCTTTGCTAATACCTGCTTCTTTGGCCACCTCCTCTAATGTGAAACAGTTTAATCCTTTCTTGGCAATTACTTTATTTGCTTCGCACAATATCTTTTCCTTTATAGAAATATCCATATGCTTATCAACTCCTCCCGACCGTCTGGACGGTACAGTTTTATTTTATCAAATGCTACACTTAGTGTCAATATATTGTAAAATCTGCTTCTAATTTGCGCTATATTGTTAAATATATGATATAATATTTGATGGATTCGTCTTTTAATATACTTCGTGCATTATACGCAAGATAAATTATGTGTTTTGTGAGGGCGCATATATGGAACAAAATGAGAAATTTGTAATGATGACTGAAACTCCTATCCATGTCCTGATACCAAAATTAGCAGTACCCACCATTATAAGCATGCTTATAACTTCCATATACAATATGGCTGATACTTTCTTTGTTAGCCAAATAGGTACCAGTGCAGCAGCTGCTGTAGGTGTTATTTTTTCCCTTATGGCAATAATACAGGCTATCGGCTTTACCTTTGGTATGGGCTGTGGCAGCTTTATTTCCCGCAGTCTTGGAAAAAAAGATGTGAAGAGCGCGGAACAAGCAGGTGCCTTAGCTTTTTTTACTGCCCTAACCATGGGTTTACTACTTGCCTTATTTGGCCTATTGTTTATAGATAAATTAGTTATTTTCCTCGGCGCTACTGAAACCATTGCACCTTATGCTAAAGATTATGGCAAATACATATTGATCGGTGCTCCTTATATGTGCGGTTCTTTTGTTTTGAATAATATATTGCGTTCTCAGGGCAATGCTGTAAGATCAATGCTTGGAATAACCACAGGCGGTGTCTTAAACATGATACTTGACCCAATTTTTATCTTCGTCTTTGATATGGGCATATCTGGTGCAGCCATTGCCACAATTATAAGTCAGCTTATAAGCTTTATCATTCTATTTGCTCAATGCAATTACATAGATGGAAGCATTAAGATAAAAATATCTAATTATAGATTTTCCTTGGAAATGTACAAAGAGATTTTAAAAACAGGAATGCCTACCTTTTATAGACAGGGTCTTGCGAGTTTTGCAACTATCCTTATGAATATTTCTGCTTCCCCCTTCGGGGATTCTGCTATTGCAGCTGTATCCATAGTAACAAAAATAGTCATGTTTATTAATTCTGCTTTAATAGGCTTTGGTCAAGGATATCAACCTGTCTGCGGTTTTAATTATGGAGCAAAGAAATATGACCGAGTATTGGAAGCTTTCTGGTTTTGTGCCAAAATTGCATTTATAGGATTATCAATATTTGCTTTAATAGGCTTCATATTTGCTCCAGATATCATAACCGTTTTTAGAGCCAATGATGCAGAAGTTATACAGATCGGTTCAAAGACTATGCGATTTCAATGCCTGGTAATGCCGCTTCATTCATTCACAGTCATAGTAAATATGACTCTTCAGTCTTTGGGTTATGGCTGGAGAGGTTCTATAGTTGCCGCAGGTCGACAAGGATTGTTTTTCATACCTGCTATATTAATACTGCCTCGAATAATAGGTATTATGGGTATACAGACCAGCCAATCCATAGCAGATTTTTTCACCTTTATACTGGCTATTATATTGATTGCAGATGTGCTGAAGGAACTTAAGCAAGCAGATAAGCTTTCAGAAAAGAAGTAAGAAATGCTTCCATTGGAAGCATTTCTTATATTGTTTTGAAGGCTAATTTTTCATAGTGTTTATACAATGAGTGGAACACTCCGCTGTAGTTTTTATGCCATGGTTTTTTCTTGCCACAAAAATGTAGTATCACAGTATTATTTATGACTTGGTCCATATCCCATTCTCCGCCGCTCATTATCTTGTAGTAGCGATAGTATCTGGCATCGTAATTATATAATTTTTCATCCAGAGCCTTTATTTTCTTTCCATATAATGCATTAAGAATATCCTGGTCAGGCATGATAAGCTTTGTCCTATTCTCCTGTACAAATTGATATATGGTTTCCTCATCAATAAGCTTCCTCTGATTATCCAGGTTCATCAATAGAACTCCAGAATTATAATAAGCATCTATTTCATAGGGATAAAGCCTTAGTTTATTTATCTCCTTAATTGTAGTCTTATCATGATATGCAGCTCCATACAAATAGTCATTTATATCAATATTATACAATTCATTGACAGGGTTGATCACAAGGATATCGGGATCCAAATATAATATCCTATCCATGTCCTGGGGTAAAAACTTAAACGCCAGTAACCGATAATACATTTCTTTTGTATAATGTAAAAGTATGGGAGCATTTGCAAAACAATTATCATCAATATAGATTACATGCAGTAAGCTTTCATGGCTCTGAATATAATTGTTTAGATCCTCGATTTCATCATCATTAAGTCTTGAATGCATTAAATATATATTGAATCTTACTTCCTTGTTATTTATAAAAAGAGATTTCAGCATAATTTTTAAAGGTTTAATATATGTGGAATTTAAAGTAACAAGCAGATTCACCATAGTCTTACCCCCTCTTTATACAAGCTGTTAAATCATTGCATTTATCTACATCAAAGGAGCAAAAATACGTAAAATCATTCTTACCAATTTCCTATACCATGTAATTTGATTCAAATCCTCTATTGTGATCTCTTGGCACATTTTTAAAGTGTCTGTAAAGTCTTTTTTTATGTCCTTTATGGTTCTGCATTTATACATCCAGACTCCACATTCAAAATGTAAGAATAAACTTCTATAATCCATATTTATTGTACCAACAACACCATATTCATCATCTACCACAAAGGTTTTGGAATGGATAAAACCGGGAGTATACTCATATATTTTTACACCACTCTCTATAAGAGTCCTATAATAGGATCTGGTAACCTCATGAACATACCATTTATCTCCCCAATAAGGAGTAATTATTCGTACATCAACTCCTCCTTTGGCAGCTGAAGTCAATGCAGTTATAATTTCATTGTCAATGATAAGATAAGGAGTAGTGATATAGACATATTTCCTGGCTTTATTTATCAAGTTGAGATAAACTATTTCTCCCACTGTCTCATCATCAAGAGGGCTATCAGCAAAAGGCTGAACATATCCATCTTTGCAGCTTTCTTCCAATGGTTCCATTTCTGGCTTGAACTTATTGAAATCTTCATTGATTCCCTCCAGATAATCCCACATTGAGAGAAACATAACAGTCATGCTCCATACGGCTTCCCCTTTAATCATTATGGCCGAATCCTTCCAATGACCAAATTTCTCATATTCATTTATATACTCATCTGCTAAATTTATACCGCCGGTAAAACCTGTATGTCCATCAATTATTGCAATCTTTCTATGATCTCTATTGTTAATCCTGGTAGATAATAGAGGAACTAAAGGGTTGAATACGCGACATTTTATTCCCATGCTTTCAAGCTTTTTGTCGTAGCCATAAGGCAGCTTGAATATGCAACCTGCGTCATCGTATATTACTCTTACATCTACCCCTTCCTCGGCTTTCTGCTTAAGTATATCCAGTATGCTGTTCCACATAACACCTTCTTCAATGATGAAATATTCCAGGAATATGAACTTTTCAGCTTTTTTCAACTCAGCCTTCAATCGCTCGAATTTCAGCTCACCTATAGACAGATACTCACTGAATGAGTTGCAGTAAGGAGGATAGTATGCATAATCTTGTATATACTTTGATTGAGTTGCTGCAATTTCATTATATGCTTTCATCTCATCAAGAATATGCGGTTTTGGTTTTAGAGCAGCTTTTGTCTTGTCAACGATTGACTTCATCCTAAGTCTCATTCGTTTGCTCAATTTGTTAGCACCAAGAAACACATAGAAAAGCCCGCCAAAAATTGGGAATACCAAAATAGGAATAATCCAAGCAATTTTATACACCGGATTACTCTTATTGTTTAATATAAGCAATATAACTACTATACTTATTAATATGCTTGCTCCATAGAAATAAGCGAAATAATCATAAAATTTTATTATTACGCTTAACAGAACAAATATTTGTATCAGTACTGCAAGTATTAGAAAACATACTCTATGAAACAAAAATTTTACTATATATTTCATGCTAATCAACTCTTAAATATAAATTTTGGTTCAATCCTCTAAATAAATTATAAATCTAAAGCCTCTTTCATTAAAGTATTAATTCTTATGCAAACATCAAAAGGCTTACCGCCATAACTAACATGCCTAGAATAAGTCCATAAATTGCAATATGGTGTTCTCCGTATTTTTCTGCTGTAGGAAGGAGTTCGTCCAGTGATATATATACCATAATTCCTGCAACCCCTGCAAACACCAATCCAGACATTGCTTCATTAAAAAATCTCATAAGAAGTAAATAACCTACAATTGCTCCTGCTGGTTCAGACAAGCCTGATAGAAAAGAATACATAAATGCCTTTTTTCTATTACCTGTGGCAAAAAATACAGGAACAGAAACTGCTATTCCTTCGGGGATATTATGAATTGCAATGGCTATGGCTATACTATAACCTAAAGTCGGGTCATGTATGGCGCTAGTAAAAGCAGCCAGACCCTCGGGAAAATTGTGAATAGCTATGGCTAAAGCAGAAAACAGTCCTAATCTGAGCAAATCCGAATCCTTTTCATCAGTTTTTTTCATATCTTTTACATCCTTCATCTCATGAGGATTCTCGGCAGATGGCACAAATTTATCTATCAATGCTATTAGTGCTATACCTGCAAAAAAAGCTATAGTAGTAATCCAATAACCTTTACCTGGACCATAGTATGCTTCCAAAGATTTTCTTGCCTCAGCAAATATCTCTATCATTGAAACATAAATCATTACACCTGCTGAAAATCCAAGTGCAGCAGATAAAAACTTTTTATTTGTCTGCTTTGTATAAAAGGCTAATAAGCTTCCTATACCGGTAGCTAAACCTGCAAGTAGTGTTAGGCCAAATGCCAGTAATAATCTATCCAAGCTTATATCCATAATAAACCTCCATTGCAGTATAGTATCCATTTCTATTTGTTATATTTTAGCTTCTAACTACACACATTTCAAGAAGTTACTTCTTGATATTTAAAACCATAAGCCAGGTTATTGACTTTTATCAATAAAAGCCATAGAGTTTTTACAACGGTATGTATTAGTTATTATATAATAATGCTATATTATAATGTAAGCTTCATCATTATATTACTTATCGG
>NZ_JAWLCK010000050.1:0-19651 GCF_041687175.1 Lutispora sp. | reverse complement strand
ATAAGTCCTGTGAAAAGGTTCGATATTACACCAGCATTTTTTGGACCAGCAGGTTTGATTATGACATGGGGCATATTTCGATATAAGATGTTTGACTTGATACCATTGGCTCGTACCACTGTAATTGAGACAATGGAAGCAGGAGTGCTGGTTTTTGATTTGCAGAATAGAATATTAGATGTGAATCCAGCATTTGCAAAGATGTTAGGAGTGAATGCTGCACAGTTATCTACCAAGAGAATTGAAGAAGCCTGCAATGAAATCCCGGAGTTGGTTAAAGCATGCTTGGACAAGGACATCAGTTACACAGAATTTTCAATAAATACCATTGGATATACAAAGATTTACGAAGCAATGTTTTCTCCCCTCACGGACAATAAGGACATGATTATAGGAAGGCTTGCAGTTATATATGATGTAACTGAAAAAAAAGAGTCGGAGAATGAGTTTTTAAAGCAACAATGGAAGCTTGCTGTAACAGCAGAGAGGGAGAGAATGGTTAAGGACATGCATGATAATCTAAGCCAAGTGCTGGGGTTTATTAACCTTCAGGCTCAGGGTATCAGACAGGAGCTTTTAAATGCCGGCGTAGAAGTTGCTTCCGGAAAGCTTGACAGATTAGTAGATGTCACTCAGGATGCCCACAACGAAATAAGGGAATACATACACAATGCCAGAAGTGAAGTCTTTAGGGAGAAAGATTTTATAACTGCACTGCAGAAGGAGATAACCAAATTTGAAAACAGGACAGGTATACATGTGAAACTGGAAATACCAGACGGATTTACAGGTGAGAAGCTGGAACCAATTACGAGGCTTAACATCTTTAATATCATAAAGGAAGCTCTGAATAATGTAGGGAAACATGCAGAAGTAGATTATGTAAGAGTGTGTTTTTCAATAGCAACACAGGTACTATGTATTATCATAGAGGACTATGGTAAAGGATTTGACAGCAGTTTATGCAAAGAATCTGATAAGCACTATGGGTTGAAGATAATGAGAGAAAGAGCGGCAGAGATAGATGCTCAACTTGATATACAATCTTCATCAGGAGAAGGCAGCAGAATCATCCTTCATTTGCCTCTGGAGGAGGTGTAATAAAAATGAGATTGATGCTTGTAGATGACCACCCGTTATTTCTGGAAGGACTTAAGTACCTTCTTGAAACCTATGGAATAGATATTGCAGGTATAGCCCAAAATGGAATGGAAGCCCTTGAACAGGCTCGTGTACTAAGTCCAGACATTATATTGATGGACATAAAGATGCCTGAATGCAGCGGAATAGATGCATTAAAGCTGATTAAGGCCGAAATGCCAGATATAAAGATTGTGATGCTTACTACATCTGATGAGGATGAAGATATTTTCGATGCAATAAAGTATGGAGCCTCAGGATATTTACTA
This sequence comes from Lutispora sp., assembly GCF_041687175.1. Classification (NCBI taxonomy): domain Bacteria; kingdom Bacillati; phylum Bacillota; class Clostridia; order Lutisporales; family Lutisporaceae; genus Lutispora; species Lutispora sp. The sequence continues at coordinate 18,242 of NZ_JAWLCK010000050.1, read as the reverse complement.
AAAAGTACTAATGCCAGGGAACTGGTAGGTATGCTGAATGATCTTGATAAAGGAGAGGTTCCTCTTTCAAAGGGTTTAGCTTCTCAGCTTTTGAAAGAGTTCAAGAGCAATAACTGTCATAAAAATACTGCTACAAGAAAGTATCAGCAGAATAATCAAAGAATGCAGCTTACAGAAAGACAATTGGAAATATTGGAGATGGTGGCTAAAGGAATAACCTATAAGGAAGTTGGAGATACATTGGGTCTTACAGAACGAACAGTGAAGTATCATATGGGAAGAATAATAGAACTTATGCACTTGGAAAACAGAGCACAGGTGATTGCATATGCTGCCCGGATAGGTCTTGTTGAGAAAACATAAATACAGCCATGTAATACGGCTGTATTTTTTATTTAGACTGTACTTTAGTACATTGTAGAATAATATCGGGAAAGGTATTATAAAAGTAAGTATGCAGAATTTTAAGACTATTACTGAAGGTTTTTGATATAATTGGTTGATATGGGAGGGATAAGGTTGAAGAAGGTAAAAATTAAGCAGCTACTGGTATTCATGTTCATAATGATGATGTATGTGTGTTTTTCCAGCTTTATAGTATATGGTGATGATCCTTTGTTATTGTTCGATGATGACGGAAGTACACCGGGGAAATGGACATTTGTGGAGGATTACATTGATAGGGCTACATCCCTGAAAAAGGGACCTTCAAGAGATAGTGTACTTTCCGGCGGTAGTCCAGGGTACTTTTACGTATTCAGAAACAGCGATGACGACACCAGAGAAATGTTTGATGCAACAATTGAAAGAAGGGTTGTTCTGAATGAAGTTCAAAAAACACTGTGTAGACTTGGACAGCTGACCATTAATTACTCAGTAGACTATCATGGATGGGAAGATGACAATGGTGATGAAGACTGGTTTAGAGTGAGCTTAGCTTATAACGGTGCTACATATAAAGCTGGCAAATATATTTCAGGTTCTATGTCAAATCCAATTACAGGTATCAAAGGATGGAAAAAATATACGAAAACCGATATTATACTGCCCAAGGACACTGACTCAGTGATACTCAATATATATGCAGAAAGGGAAGACGGAAGCGACCTGGATGTATACTTGGATAACATAAAGTTGTGGCTTTCTGATGAGAATCCACCTTATATTGAAGAGGTTACCGTCACTGAACTAAGGGATCGTTACGATAAAGTGGTGCCATTGAAGAAAGGTGAGGACCCAGACATTTACTTGGATAACTGGGTAGATCCTGAAGTCACTATTAATGGCACTATAAAATTCAATGAACCGGTAGAGATTCTGAAAGGAAATCATTTGATGACAAATGTTCAGTATGAGGGTGGTTCTATGATTACTGGAAAGGTTCCAGACGGCTTGAGTGACACCCATGAATTTAGTATCAATCTCAGTGCTGCATATAAATTGATGGGAGAAGATAATTATATAAAATTTTATTATAATCCTGATGGAAATGGACCATTCTATCGCTCTGTCCGGGATATAGGTGAAAATAAAGCTATTTATAATGTAAAGCCTAATATAGATAAATATAGAATTAAGCTGGACAATGCGATACCGCGGTTCATTACTCCACAAAATAGCTATAAAGCTTTTATGCCTGGCAGAACAAGCGTTGATATAGTTGTCCGTGAAGAAAGCAGGGGATTTGAACAGTCACCGGTTATTTTGACATATCATTGGGAATATGAAGACAATAACGGTAAAAGAATTATTGAACCTGAAAAGAGAATTCTGATTAGCAGCACAGCTGAGGCAGATGATATCTATACAACCTATACAGCGAGAATTAATATTCCCAATGGAAGCAACATACCTCCTTATCAGCAATTCATCCTGGCTGTCGGTGTTACAGATGAAGCAAGAGACAGAAAAAGCTTCTTCGGATCTGACTCTATGTACTATATAGTCAATCAGAAAGATGAAACACCTCCTACCATAACCTGGGACAAGAGCATTCATATAGATGGAACAGAAATAGATATTAATAGCGGGAATGATACTTTATATACCACAAGAAGAACAGTTTCCTTCAATGTAGAGGATCCGGACAGCGGTATTGAAGAAGTAAGATACTCCTGGACCAGAGAGCCCTACAGAGAGGGAGATAGTATGAATAAAGTGGCACTTCCGGCAGGAGACGGCAAATACTATGTAGAGGGGACAAGCACTGATACGCCTCTGGAAGGCATTTATTATCTTAATATAATGGCAATAAACGGTACTGATACTCATGGTGTAAGCAGCAAACCCTTTTATTTCGACAATGAAGGGCCTCGTGGATTTGTAAGTCTTACTGAAGAGATAGGCCACGGCATTGACACGCTGCATTACTCAATATACGACAGAGATTTGCAGAATAAGTTTCTGTATACAATATTGAAAAGAGATGATGATTATTGGGATTTTGAGCCTGTTACAGAACCTGACATATCTGAAGGAATAAAGGATAGCGGCATGTGGCATGTCATGGAAATTGACATAACAGACGGAACTACAGGGAGTGCAAGCATAACAGATATGCTTAATAAAATAGAAGGCTCGGGATTCTATAAGGTGGTAGCCAGATTTTATGATGGTTATTACAATTGGAGCCAGGACGAGTATTACATTGTCTATGACTTTGATCCTCCCACCATTAAGGTTGTTGAGCTTGGTGAACCGGAGGTATTTAAGAAAAGGCATGAGGTATCTTCTGATTTCTGGCCTGAATATGTATTTCCGGGAGTAGTAATTGAAATAGAGGATACTTCATATGTAAACCTATGGGATGAGGAATTTTTCTCCGTCAAATGGGTAAATGTTGAAACCGGAGAAGAAATACCTGCAGAGGTTTCAACAATGCAAGGCTGGGTTATTATAAGCGGTAATGACAGCTTAAGCGGCAGGTATTATATCAGAGTATATGCGAAGGATCATTTGGAGAACTCCATGAATGAAATGGTTTTTATGGATGGAAATACTGTGGAATTCTGCTTTGACAATAGTCCTCCAACGGTAGACATAAAATATGATAAGGCATTCAGCACGAATAAAATGAAATTTATCTATTCAGAACTTGAGGACAAGTATACAGATGTTGCAGCATTCAGATATGGAATAACATCATCACCGGAAGAAATACCTTTTGAGTGGACGGACATAGATGCTGCTTCCAGTCAAGGTGAAGTAACCAGTGAAGTCATGGAAGGAACATGGTATCTGCACATATACCTGGAGGATACATTGGGCAATGAGCAAACCATAAGCTTCCCTGAAGCATTTGTTATAGACATGACAAAGCCGGAAGGCAGCATAAGCTTCACCAGTGGATATACAAACAAGCTGGATACAGCATTGAAGTTAGAAATAGAAGAACTGAAAACAACAGATAAAACAACCTTTAAAACCATATTATCGGATAATATGGCAATGCTTGAGGATGAAGCAATAGGAGAATTACCAGCGTCTCAGTGGAAAAACATTACCTTCGAAAACGGAATGGCAATATATAATTGGCGTCCCACAAATACTGATGATGGAGAAAAGAATGTATATGCCAGATTCATGGATGTGGCAGGAAACATATCAGATATATATAGTGAATCCATCATACTGGACAGGACTCCTCCAACAGGAGTGGTGACATACAGCGTTACTGAGCCTACGGCAGGCAATGTCACTGTAAGCCTGACCATGAGCGATAGCAATGCCGTGACCCTGCTCAACAATAATGGCAATACCTCCTATGTGTTCAACCGCAATGGAGAGTTTGAGTTTGTATTCATGGATGCTGCAGGAAATAAGGGCCGTGTAAAGGCTGAGGTTGACTATATAGACAAGACTCCTCCAAAGGCATATGTTACTTATTCTCCTCTAAGGGACATATGGACCAATGAATCCATCACCGCCACCCTTCATCTGGAGGATGAAAATGAGTTTGTAGTTTTAAGTGAAGGAGGATTTACCCACACCTTTAATAATAATGGAGAGTTTGTGTTTGAGTTTGAGGACAATCTGGGAAATAAGGGAAGCATAAAAGCCGAGGTAAAGAACATAGATAAGGACCCGCCGATAGGAAACATCATATATGTAGAGAGTGACACTGCACCAGTCACAGTATATCTGGATACCAACGAGCCTGTAAAGGTAACAAACAATGATGGAAGCTTCAGGTATGTGTTCTATGAAAACGGAGTATTTACCTTTGAATTTGAAGATAAAGCCGGCAATAAAGGAACAATAACTGCTGAGGTTGATTCAATCTCCTCAGCTGAGAAATATTTAGATATTGAATACAAAGATTCAGGATTATTGACAAAGAACAATGTTACAGCTACATTTACACCTGTTACAGATAAAGCATGCATTACAAGTCCTACAGTGACAGAGGAAGTCTATGGACCCGATTATATTGACTATACCTTTAATGAAAACGGGGATTACACTGTTTATATAAGGGTATTCTCAGAGCCGGATGGAGAGAATATAAGGACTGTCACAGCAAGCGTCTACAACATAGACAGGACTTCTCCAGAGGCATATGTATATCTGAGCACAACAGAACTGACAAATGAGAATGTAACCGCAACTCTCCTGACATATGACGACAGGGGTAAGGAAATAGAGATTATAAACAACATCGGGAAATCAGAATATGTGTTTGAAGAAAATGGCACATTCACTTTCCAGTTCGAAGATGAGGCAGGAAATATTGCATATAAAGAGATAACAGTTTCAAATATTGACAAGGATGCACCCATTGCGGTGATCACCTACTATAAGGAAGAAGGTAAGCCAAATTCGAAATTTGCTAAAATATCCTTTACTGGAGAGACTGATGATGTAGAAATACTCAACAATAATGGTTCGGACATCTTCGAATTCGTTGAGAATGGAAGCTTTACATTCAGATTCTCGGATAAGGCCGGTAATACAGGGGAGGCAATAGCAAGTGTAGACGATCTGTCAGACAGCATTTCAGCTGGAACAATTGAGTATTATATAGACGGTACCAGAATTGATGATCCGGACGAAATAATGACAAACAAGAGCGTCACAGCTAAGCTTGTTCTGGATGGAGCAGGCGGACCCTACACCATAGTCAACAATGGAGGCAGTGACAGCTATACCTTTGAGCATAATGGAGAGTTCACATTCATATACGAGGACAAGAATTCAAACAGAGGTTTTGCTACCGCAAAAGTAGGCATCATTGACAAGGAGGTTCCTAAGCTTCAGATATTGGCCAATACTGTGAGACCTACCAGAGAGAATGTAATCATCACAGTAACCTACAGCGATAATGTTGGAGTTAAGAATGTCAGTCACAACATGGAGCCGGAGAAGATAACATCTACAGCATCAGGGTTTACCTACATATGCACCGACAATAAAGAAATCAGTGTTACTGTTACTGATGCTGCCGGGAATAGTATAACAAAAAATTTCATCGTAGATTATATAGATAAGGAAGCACCTACAGGTACAATCACATATACACCCAATAGCATAACAAACAGAAATGTAAGAGCAGTATTAACCTTGAACGAACCTACCAAGATTTTGAACAATAACGGCAAGGCGGAATATGTTTTCACTCAGAACGGAGAATTTGTATTTGAGTTTGAAGATTATGCAGGAAACAAAGGATCAATAACCGCTGTGGTTGACTGGATTGACAGAGTTGTACCCAAAGTATCTCTGGAATACAGCAATACTGAAAGAACAAATAAACCTGTGGAGGTAACGGTCATAACTGAGGAAGGATCTATAATCATAAATAACGGTGGTTCAGCAAAGAGGACTTTTTACAGGAATGGAGAGTTTACCTTCATGGTAAGAGATCTGGCAGGAAACATAGCTGAAATAAAAGCGGAAGTAAAAAATATTGATGCAGAGCCACCAGCATTAAAACTAAGAGGATTGTCTTATGTAGCTCTTTTCAAGGATGAAGCTTATACTGAAGAAGGTTTTACTGCATCAGATAATATTGACGGAGATTTGACAGATGATGTTATTGTAGAAGGAAGCGTAGATACCGCAACACCGGGTGTATATATATTAAAATATACAGTATTCGATGCAGTTGGAAATATCACCGAAGTGACCAGAACCGTAAAGGTACTGAGCACCGATGAGCTGGTGCTTCTCCTCAATGATGAAGTAGTTGAAGGAGAAAGCATGATTCTTAATGAGAGTGAAGTTAAAGTAGGAGCTCTAGGTAATGAAGGAAAATTAAGAATTAAGTGGGATAAGGGCAAAAGGACCCAAGCCTATTTTAAAACATCAGGACAAACCGCGGCTCAGGATGAAACTTTATGGCTTCAGGCATATAACTGGTACACATTCTTTGTACAGGATCAGGAACGAAGATCAAAAATTATTCAAGTATATGTAAATGGTAATTAGTAGGGGGGTGAGATGATGAGAAGGAGACTATTGGCAATATTCATGCTGGGGGTATGGGTTATTGGACTTTTTGGCAGCTTTATGGTGGAAGTTAACGCGGCTGAAACGGTAGTCCAATCCATTAAAAACAATGTGGTTGAGATTATTGTGAATAAGGGAGACGGCAGATTTGCGGTAAAAACTGTCCAGGGCTCTCCCAAAAGACCGGAGGATGACAATGCAGCTTTACTTTTCAATCAGGGGATTCCAGAGACCACATTCACCACCTTCAGGATTGATGGCAAGGATTACATATATGGAAATACTTATAGCGGGATATTGACGGATGGAGGCATGGTGTCGCCACCAAAGGTGGAGGGTATGCTTAACACCTCCAGTTGGAGAATAGGAGATATTACAGTTACTCAAAAGCTTGAGCTCACAGACAATGTTACAAGCAGTGATATTGGAAATGTGAAAATTAGCTATACAGTAACAAACAACGGTACCAAAAGCAGCATGATAGGGACAAGGATTCTCCTGGACATGATACTTGGAGATAATGATGGCTGCAGTATTTCCCTTGATGGAAATACGAACATCTCATATGAAGCAAAAGTCGAGGGAAGCAATATTCCCATGTACTGGAGATGCACTGATTCTGTGGACAATCCAAAGATTGTTTCATACGGCTTCTTAAAGGGCTGGGGAAATAAAGAACCGGATAGCATGATCATTGCTCACTGGAGCTCATTGTCTTCTACAAAATGGGATTATGAAATAAACCCCCAGAGGAATATAGGTTCATCTCTGAACGATTTTAAAACCGCTGATTCGGCAGCCGCACTTTACTGGGAGCCAAGAGAACTGGAACCTGGTAAAATATTGCATTTTGAAACCTATTACGGCCTGGGCAATATATCTGACAGTGCCAGTGGAGACACCTTCAGTATTAATATAATGGCACCTTCAAAGCTCAATATCAATGGGGATATATATGAAAACAATCCTTTTGATATTCTGATGGAGCTGGATAACAGCCTGGAAAACTCCGCAGATTTGACAGGAATCAACGCTGAACTAATCCTTCCCGCTGGATTGGAACTGGCAGAAGGAGAAGTAAGCAGCCATTATCTGTACAACATACCAGTGGGACAAAAGGCTACTGCAGCATGGAAGGTAAAAGCATTAAATACTCAGAACCTCAAAGTATTGCAGTATATGATACGAATAAGATCTTTCGATAATGAGATAAAGAGCATAAAGAAATTTATAATAATTCCTGGTTTTGAAAATAATGACTCGGATATAGGTTATACAGATATTATACCCCGCAATCTTTACTGTGAGGATGAAGAATGTGTCATTCACCTTATAGGCTATGGCTTTGAAAGACTTAAGGATAAAAGCAGTTATGAAATGAACCTGATACATGCAACCAAAGAAACTGCAGCATATATTGCTGAGTACGATATAGCTGTCATCAGCGACAATCAGATTCGCATAAAACTGCCTAAAGGTTTGAACCCTGGAAATTACAAGCTTTCAATTAACCATAGGGATGATATGCTGGACTATACTATGGGACAATATATAACTGTCACAACGGATACAAAGTATAAATCAAGAAATTACGGCATCATGGCGATAAAAGAGGAAAATTTGGGCGGTAAGAAAGTCCACAGGGCAGTGCTTTATGAAAATGAATCTCAGCTCAGTGCTGCTGATAAAAACAGTGCTGTTCTCGTGATAAGAGGCAAGATAAGAAGCATATCCGATACGAGCTTCGATGTCTACGGAGATGGTATAGCCATAAATAATGGTATTTTCTATAAGGGATATGGTGACAGCGCATTGTCTGTAGTCAAAAATGGCGACAGCTTCAGGATAATGGGCTACGGAGAGCTTTACATGAAGTCGGCACTTGAAGGTAAAAGCAAGGATGTAAGTCTAAAAAAGGGTCATTTTTACATAGATTCGGCTAATAATGTCATCAAGGATCAGGCTGGCTATATGGCAGATAAAAGCATCCTTAAGGTAGGATACTTCCCTATAGAGGTAAAAGAATTCATAATACAGAAAAGCGGAGAAATAAAGGTAGATGGCATACTGCAGCTTGAAAATAAATTCTTCAATTTCCTGACCAGTGTCGGGGAAGGCTTTATGGAATCAGATCTTAAGGATTTGAAAATAACAAATAAGAATATTGACATAAACACAGAAATCAAGCTGCCATTCCCTCGATGGAAGCTGGGAAGCTTTCAGTCCAAGGATTATGCGGATAAGAAAATTACCAATATTACCTTTTTCATAAATACCAGAGAGGGTGCCTATGGTTTCAGGACCCAGGCAGAAAGTCCTAAGCTAAAGCTAGAGGAAATAAATGCTACAATGGCTTTTGACAATTATCTGTACCCTGATTATTTTGAGTTTGAAGGAAAATATGGCAAGATACCAAAACCCATAGGTAGTACTGGCCTTGCCTTTGAGAGCGTTGGGGGAGGAATTTATGGCCTGAAGTCATTTATCGAATCCCTTCGCTATGGTGTTTTGCCTACGGGCTCCAGCATCGCAGTAAGAGCCGATATTGTGGATGTGCTCACCTATAATTCCAGAATAAAGGGATATACTTTAGTAGGGCTGAGGGATATTGAAGCGATACTGAGTACATCCGGCATAGATCTGACAGGAGACGGGTATATCTATTTCATAGATGTGGGAGATATTATTGGACACTTCGATTTCAGCGGCGGATATGTAAGAGCAGATCTGAATATATTGGATATAATAATAGCCAATGCCTATATAGGTATAAGCAAACACGAAATAAAAGGCACCATCAATGCAGCATTGAGAATACCTGATTATGTCTGGTTTGTGGGTGGTGAAACCGTTGCAGGCTACGGAGCTGAATTTTCCACCGAGAAAATAGCAGGCCATGTCAAAGTATTAGGTGTAGGAGTTGGTGTTGAATACAAATGGGGAGGTAAAGTGAATTTTGATGTTGCCTCTGCAGGACCCGTAGATCGTAAAGGTATATATATAGTCAATACCAAAGATGATGATGGAAGAGATGTGACCATAAGCTACGGCACCAATATAGAAAAGCTGGGCAGCATTCCATATTCCTACTATGTCTGTTATGACGGCAGCTTAGGTAAGATAATGGCATTGGGTGCTGATGAATACACATATAAGGCAGTAATCGATGACAGAGTTGAATCAGCCATAATCGAAATGGAATATGATTCTTCCGAAAAACCTGAGATAACAGTAACAGATCCGGATGGATATACATATGAGCTTGTTGAAGAAGAAAACTATAGAAACCAGGTTATACCTGCAGATGTTTCCAGCTCCGGTATGGAAGAAAAACGCCTGTATGTAACCATTGTTTCACCTAAGGTTGGTGAATGGACAATAAAGTCGGATAAAGCAGTGACCATGACACTTTACAATGCAAAGGAACCGGCAGAGTTTAAATCACTTTCTGCAAAGCAGGAAGGAAACAAGGTAAAAGTGGATTGGGGGCTGAATGTAACCGATGATAGCAAGGTTGAATTATACCTTGTGAAAGATGATGGAAGCTCAATGGCATTGGAGATGGCCACAGATGTGGATGGAAAAGAATTGAGCTCCTATGAATGGAATATTCCTGATGGAATAACCACAGGAAGCTATAAAGTGCGCGGTGTGGTAAAGAGGAGTGTAATCGGCCCTGAGGATAGTTTTTCCTTTAATGAGATGTACTCAGATGCCTTTGAAATAGTAGATGAATTATCACCTGCAGCACCAACCAATTTCAAAGTCCAATCCATAGGCAACGGGATGATGAAGGCTCAGTGGGATGAAACAGCAGGAATAAATGAATATCGTATATATGCAGTAGACAGCGACGGAAAAATAGATAACTCAGTTAAAGCCATGATAAGCGTAGAAGGAGATGCAACAGAAACAATTTTTGGGGGTACATTGCTTGATGATTCCGGAAATGAATATGGCTGGATTCCTGACAGATCATACAGGTTTGCACTCTATGCAATAAAAAAGAAGTTGTCGGTAGGCTCGGAGGAGAAAGAGCATATTAGCAGACCTACCCTCTCAGATGAAATATACCTGCCAAAACCAGAGCCGCCTGTATTTACTATGGATTTCAGTAGTCAATACGGCAATATAAATATAGAAAAGGACGAAAATGGTAATGATGTATATTACACAAACGCCCCATATATAGATTGCAGATATCAATCAGATAAGAATGGAAATGCAATATTCTATGTAAATGGTGAAAAGGTTGATGACACAAAGGAGATGAATTACAGCTTCCAGTTGAATCTTGATGATGGCAGCAATTTGGTAGAAGTTGAAGTCACAGGAGATAACGGAGATAAGAGCACTAAGTCATATGAGTTCTATTATGATGACAGAGCTCCGGAATTGATGGTACAAAGTCCAAACAATTATGAGATTATACAGAGCGGAAGCATATTGATATCTGGATTAACTACAGCTGGCAGCAGGCTATATGTTAATGGCAGCGAAGTGAATGTGGATGATGATGGCATCTTTAATGAAAACTATATGCTTACCAATAATGACAGGGAGACTATCATCATAACCTCCATGGATCTGGCAGGAAACATGACTGAATACACAGCTGAGGTATTGAACTCCAGCGTAAATGATGTTGTTAAGGTGCAAATCATGCCAGAAATTGTGCAGCTTAGAGCAGGAGAAAGTGTGCAGTTGAAACTTTATGGAATCACAATGGATAATAATGAGTTGCTGCTGGCATCAGACAAAGTAAGCTGGCAGATCTATGGTGATGAAGGAGCTGCAGCAATAACAGAGGGCGGAATGCTGACCGCAAGTAGAACTGGTGAAATCGTAGTGAGTGGAAGATATATCTTATCACCTGACAAAGCTTATGAGGATGCCATAATCATAAATATACTTCCAAATCGAAGAGATCCGGATGACAGTAGAGATAATAGAGACAGGTATTATGACGAAGTCGACATAAAGGAATCTAAGGAAACAGGCTACTTATTCAGAAAAATGATGAACTTCCAGGCCAATGAAGAAGTAAAGCTACCAGGCCAGATTAGGCTTAAATTTACTGGCAGAGAAGAGCTTCCAAATGGATATCTGGAAATACATGAAATAAAGGATCTGCTGAAATACAGACCGAAAAGCGGAAAGAAGAGTTTTGTCAGCAACATATTTGATATAAGGATACCTGAGGGATATGAGTTAAATTCACCTGTTGAACTTACCATATATTTAAATAAAAACAAAGTAAAAAATCTGAAGCATATATTCATATATGTTTATAATGAAAAAACAGGCCAATGGGACATGGTGGGTGGAACGGTTGATGAAGTCCAGGGAACAATTACTGTCAGACTATCCCATTTCAGCATGTATGCAGTAATGGAAAACAGCGAGCTGACTATCATGACTGATATGGACAACCATTGGGCAAAGGATGCTGTGTACAGGCTGATTGAAAAGGGAATTGTCAATGGTATAAAAACCCCAGATGGTGACTACAGGTTTGAACCTGAAAAATCCTTGACCAGAGCAGAATTTTCAAAGATGCTGGCACTGAGCAGTGGTTATGTTCCTGACAATAATGCTGTAGATTTATCCAAGTATGCAGATGATAAGGAAATACTGGCCTGGGCGAGACCATATCTGAAATACTGCAATGATAAGGGTTGGATAAACGGAAAGGGCATAGGTAATGAAGTATACATGAAGCCCAACGATACCATAACAAGGGCTGAAGCAGGTGTTATGATAGCAAGAGCCTTAGGTTTCTCAGGAGATGATAAAAATATCAAAGCAGCATTCCCAGATAAGAAAGAAATACCAGATTGGGCAGCAGGCTATGTAGATGAGCTGATAAATAAGAAGCTAATGCAAGGTCGTCCAGATGGAACCTTCAGACCTAATGAAATCATGAATCGTGCCGAAGCAGCAGCGCTGATTGATAATTATATAAGAATGCAGAATGATTCTTATTGACTATTTTTATATTATTAAATAAAATAGTAGATAATATTATATATGCATAAATCTATGAATCAGAAAAGTACTCAATGTAAAGGGCTTCAGCGAGTCCGAACAGAGTGGAAGTCGGACAGTCACAACTTGAGGAAAAGAGCTGAGGAGACAAAAGCGCTATCCGGCGTTATGGATTAAAGTGGGCTTTTATGCCAATTAGAGTGGTACCGCGGATACTCCGTCTCTTAGCTGAGACGGAGTTCTTTTTTAATTTAGTTCAAGGAGGATTATATATGGATTTCAAACTGGAAATAGCGAAAAAAATAAGCAATATTACAGATATGGAAGAAGCAAAGGTATTGGATTTGATGGAGATACCACCTCAACCCAATATGGGGGATTATGCCTTTCCCTGCTTCCAACTGGCAAAGGTCATGAGAAAGGCACCTAATATGATTGCCAAAGAACTGGCAGAAAAGGTGGAAAAGGATAATATAGTGGAAAAAGCTGAGGCAGCAGGAGGATACCTGAACTTCTTTGTAAACAAGGAAGAATTCATAAAACAAGTAATCAATCAGGTAATAGAACAGGGAGATAAATATGGCACCTCAGATGAAGGGGAAGGCAAGACAGTACTGGTGGAGTTTTCGTCCCCAAATATTGCAAAACCTTTCCACATAGGACATCTTGTAAATACTATAACAGGAAATGCAATAGAAAAGATATTCAAACACTTAGGGTATAAAACAGTAAAGCTGAATCACATAGGTGATTATGGCACTCAATTTGGAAAGCTTATCTCTGCATATAAGAGATGGGGCGATGATGAGGTAATAGAAAAGGATCCTATAAATGAACTGTTGAAGATATATGTGAAATTCCATGATGAAGCAGAAAAGGATCCTTCACTTGAAAACGAAGGTAGAATGTATTTCAAACAGCTTGAGGATGGAGAGCCAGAGGCAGTAGCATTATGGGAGAAATTCAGGGAGTTGAGCCTTAAGGAATTCAAGAAACTCTATAAGGACTTTAACATAGAATTTGATTCCTATGCAGGGGAAAGCTTCTATAGCGACAAGATGCCTGAGGTTATTGAGATACTCAAGGATAAAAATCTGCTCAAAGAAAGCAATGGAGCTCAGATAGTTGATTTGGAACAGTTTAATTTGCCTCCATGCATGATCATAAAATCAGATGGTGCAACCATATATGCCACAAGGGATCTGGCAGCAGCCATATACAGGAAGAGAACCTATGACTTCTTCAAATCCCTATATGTGGTAGGCAACACTCAGGCTCTGCATTTTAAACAGTTCTTCTCTGTGCTAAAGCTTGCAGGATTTGATTGGGCTGATGATTGCGTACATGTAGGAACTTCGCTGGTGAAATTTGCAGACAGAAAGCTGGCCTCCAGGAAAGGTGACGTAATATATGCCAAGGAAGTTGTGGACGAGGCTGTGGAGAAGACATTGGAGATAATAAATACCAAGAATCCAAACCTGGAAAACAAAGAAGATGTGGCTAAAAAAGTAGGTATGGGAGCCATAATATACACCTTCCTGAAGAACAATATGGACAGGGATATAATATTCTCCTGGGAGGATATGCTCAGCTTCGAAGGTGAATCAGGACCCTATGTACAGTACAGCTATGTACGCGGTAAGAGCATACTGAAAAAGGCAGGAAATATAGATGAAAACCCGGATCTATCTTATCTAAAGACAGAAGATGAGTATAATTTGGTTAAGCAATTAGGCTTCTTTAAAGAAACAGTAAAACAAGCTGCAGACAGATACGAACCCTTTGTAATAAACAGGTATGTGACTGATCTCGCAAAAGCGTACAATAAATTCTATAATACTCATCCAATACTGACAGCAGAAAAGGAAGTAAGAGATGCAAGACTGGCGTTAACAAAAGCAGTAACCAACGTATTGGACATAGGATTAAATTTGCTTGGAATTCAAACCCCTGAAAGTATGTAAAACAACACTATTGATCCAAGGTTATTAAAGTAAAATTGCATAAAAAATGGTTTTAAGTTATAATAGGAAGGTAAGTCTAAACTAAAGGGGGACAATACTATGAGCCGATTATTTGGAACTGATGGCGTTAGAGGTGTAGCAAATACTGAATTGGATTTTGAACTAGCCTATAAACTAGGAAGGGCTGGAGCCTATATATTAACCCAGGAAACCAATCGAAAACCAAGAATAGGAGTGGGCAAAGACACAAGAATTTCTGGAGATATGTTGGAGGCAGCATTGGTGGCAGGTATATGTTCCGTAGGTGGAGAGGCTGTGATTTTAGGTGTGCAGCCTACACCTGCGGTGGCTTATCTCACCAGACAAATGGGTTTGGATGCAGGAGTAGTCATATCTGCTTCCCATAATCCCTTTGAATACAATGGAATTAAATTTTTTGACAGCAAGGGGTATAAGCTACCGGATGAATTGGAAGACAAAATACAGGAAATAATTGAGAAGGGTTTAGGTAGCTTACCTAAACCAACCGGTGAAAGCATAGGGAAGAAAACAGAAGTGGAAAATCCAGTCCATACATATGTAGAATTTTTGAAGAATACTATAGATGTTGACCTAAAAGGGTTAAAGATAGCCATAGACTGTGCCAATGGAGCTTCATATTTGTCAGCGCCAATGGCTTTGGAAGAATTGGGAGCAGAAGTCGTAGTAATAAACAACAAACCGGATGGGACAAATATAAATAACAATTGCGGCTCTACTCATCCAGAAAGCCTTCAGCAATTGGTAGTTGAAGCAGGAGCAGATGCGGGCTTAGCCTTTGACGGCGATGCAGATAGACTTATTGCGGTAGATGAAAAGGGCGAAATAGTCAATGGAGACCATGTGATGGCAATCATAGGGAAACACTTGAAGGCTAAGGGCAAATTGAAAAAAGATACCATAGTTGCTACTATAATGAGCAATATGGGTTTTGAAATAGCCTGCAGGAAAGAACAATTAAGTATTGTCAGAACCAAAGTAGGAGACAGATATGTATTGGAAGAAATGGCGAAAAGCGGTTATAACTTAGGGGGAGAACAGTCGGGCCACATCATCTTCCTAGACCACAATACTACAGGTGATGGTCTTTTAACAGCCCTTCAACTGTTATCTGTGCTAAAGGAAACAGGCAAAAAACTATCAGAGCTAAAAAGCATAATGACAGTATTACCTCAAGTCCTTGTAAACGCAAAGATAAAGAATGAGTATAAAGATAAATACATGGAAGATGCAGAAATAAAAGCTGCAATAGAAAGAATAGAAACTGAAATGAAAGACTCAGGAAGAGTAGTCATAAGACCTTCAGGTACTGAACCATTGGTAAGGGTTATGCTTGAAGGAAAAGATGAAAACTCTATACAAAAAATGGCCCAGGAATTGGCAGAATTAATTGAAAAGAAACTTTCATAAGGGGTTGCTGCACAGCAGCAACCCTTCCCAAATTTTATTGAAATATATAACAATATTACTTGCGATAATATATTATAAACTATAGAAAAAATTTTAGCGAAAAAAACCTTGGGGTTTTTCGTCAAAAATAGGGAACAATAAAGCTTACTTTACATCCTTGAGGGGAGGTGACAAGAAATCATTAGTCAGTGAGAGAGGAGGCGATTAAGCAGACTGGGGAAAATGAATTATATAAGCGCCTGGACTTGGAAATCCAAGTCGACGAGGACAGGGTTAATCGAAAAATTCGGCGGGTGCCCTGCGGTGCTGCTCAGCGCCGATAGAGGTTTTACAAAACCGCAAGCGATTGCAGGTACAAAATAAACCGAAAAGAGCAAATATAAGATATCAGGCAGATTATTACCGGGGGACATTCCGCTGCAAGGAATACCCTCGTGGCAGCGGCTTGTCCCCATTTCGCATAAATGAAAGGGGAAAAATAGATGTGTGGCATAGTTGGATATATCGGCGATAAAAATGCAGTGCCGATTTTGATAGATGGTTTGAAAAAACTTGAATATAGAGGATATGATTCAGCAGGTGTTGCGATATATACAGAAAAAAGTATACAAGTAAGAAAATATAAAGGAAGACTAAGCATCCTGGAAGAACATCTGGACAAGGAAAAGCTAAGTGGAAATCTAGCAATAGGACATACCAGGTGGGCTACCCATGGTGAGCCTTCAGACCAGAATTCGCACCCCCATACCAATGGAAAAGGGGACATTGCAGTAGTTCATAACGGGATAATAGAAAACTATCAGAAGATAAGAGACTTCCTTACAAAGAAAGGCTATGTATTCAAATCTGAGGTGGATACGGAAGTATTGGCTCACTATGTGGACTATTTCTATGAAGGAGATTTGACTGAAGCTGTAAGAAAGGTTCTGAGAGAAATCAAAGGCTCATATGCCTTTGCAGTCATAAGCTCCAGAGAACCGGATAAGATGGTTTGTGTCAGAAAGGAAAATCCATTAGTTGTAGGTATAGGAGAAGGTGAGAATTATATAGCCTCAGATATACCTGCAATACTGAAGCACACAAGAAAAATATACCTCATGGATGAAAACGAAGTAGCAGTAATAACCAAGGAGGACATAAACTTCTTTGCAGAAAATGGAGAGCCGGTTAAGAAGGAAGTTTTCAATGTAACATGGGATGTATCTGCTGCAGAAAAGGGTGGCTATGAGCATTTCATGATAAAGGAAATCCATGAACAGCCAAAGGCGGTAAAGGATACAATGCTCTCCAGAATAGATGCAGACTCTGATACCATAAAACTGGACGATATTAAGTTAACCAAGGCAGACCTTGAAAAGATAAGCAAGATTTTTATTGTTGCCTGTGGTACAGCTTATCATGCAGGATTGGTAGGAAAGCACCTGATAGAAAAACTAGCTGGAATTCCTGTAGAAGTAGATATTGCTTCAGAGTTTAGATACAGAAATCCATTGGTGGATGAAAACACGCTAGTAATAATAATAAGCCAATCTGGGGAGACCCTGGATACCCTTGCTGCACTGAAAGAGGCAAAAGCAAAGGGAGCAAGGATACTGAGCGTAGTGAATGTGGTGGGCAGCTCCATTGCCAGAGAATCCCATGATGTGCTTTATACCTGGGCAGGGCCGGAAATTGCAGTTGCATCTACTAAGGCCTATACAACACAATTGATAGCCATGTATGAGATTGCACTTCATATGGCGGGTCTTAAGGAAGCATTATCAAAGATAGAAATAAAGGCTATAAAGGATGAAATGCTTAAACTTCCTGATAAAATTGAGAAGATATTAAAGAACAAGGAAGAGCTTCAGAAGTTTGCAACCAAGTATTCAGGTGTAAAGGATGTGTACTTCATAGGAAGAGGACTGGACAGTGCATTGGCAATGGAAGGTTCCCTGAAGCTTAAGGAAATATCCTATATACACTCAGACTCCTATGCAGCAGGTGAGTTAAAGCATGGTCCCATAGCTTTGTTGGAGAAAGGAACCATAGTGCTGGCTCTGATGACACAGCAGGAACTATATGAAAAGATGCTCAGTAATGTAAAAGAGGTAAAGGCCAGAGGTGCCTATGTATTTGCCATAGCAAAAGAAGGACACAAGGAAGTGGAAGAAATCTCAGACCAGACTATATTCATACCTGAGGTACCAGACTTGTTGGCTCCCGTTGTAGCAGTAATACCACTACAGCTTTTGGCATACTACATGGCAGTAGAAAAGGGCTGTGATGTGGATAAACCCAGAAATTTGGCCAAGAGCGTGACAGTAGAATAGGGAAGTAAAATATAGTTTATTAGTTGTATAATTCTAATAAAGTTTACTCCATTAAAATAAAGTTCGCTCCATAAAAATAAAG
>NZ_JAWLCK010000049.1:0-19971 GCF_041687175.1 Lutispora sp. | reverse complement strand
GCTATATCAAGAAAAATAATTACTGAAAAAGAGAAAAATCCTGATTCAGAGCTCACCAGATCTCAAGCAGCTAAAATGCTGGTTAAAGCTATGAACCTCGGCTTTATAGCTGATAAATCGGAGATATTCGCATTGAATTATAAGGATAATGAGTCTATATCCAAAGAAATGAGAGGCTATGTAGCTATAGTAACTGGACTTAATATTATGTCTGGTAAAGAAGGCGGGCTTTTCGCACCGGAAGATAAGCTTACCAGAGCAGAAGCAGCGGCAACACTAGTTAGATTCTTGGAAGTTGATAGGGACAGAATGTAACATATTATTAAAACAATGCCACAGCTATTAAGCTGTGGCATTAAAACTATAACGAGTAAATCTATAAGCCGGGTTCTGTCTTAGATGGCCATCTATCTCGATCTGCTGTTGCCAGCAGACTCTAGCGATCTTACCCGGAAGCGAGGCGGGCCACCTCATTGGCTTCCCTATTTGATCTTGCTCCAGATGGGGTTTACATAGCCGATTAGTCGCCTAATCGCTGGTGAGCTCTTACCTCACCTTTCCACCCTTACCATTAAAAATGGCGGTATATCTCTGTTGCACTTTCCTTGAAGTCGCCTTCACCGGGCATTACCCGGCATCCTGCCCTATGGAGCCCGGACTTTCCTCATGCATATAATATGCACGCGACCATCCGATTTACTCATTTATTATCTTTGTAGAAATTAATTATATTATGAATGCAGTTTTATGTCAAAGGTAATTTTTCTATCCTTCTCTTATTTTTTCTTTTTATATACCAATATTCTACCACAGTTCTGGCATTTCAATGGGTTGCCGTTCTTCACTTCTTCATAGTCCATGGCAGGAACTTCCATATTACATCCGCTGCATTTTCTATTTTCTATTTCAGCAATAGGATTATTTAACCTTTCCTTCATTTTCATATAATCATTATATATTCTATCATCTATTTTAAGTTTTATTTCTTGAAGAAGCTCTTCGACACTTTTCTTCTCATTTAATAAAAAGTTAAGCTTATTTTCCTTCTCTTCCTTAGCTGCATCATATTTCTTCTTGATAAATGCAAACTTTTTTTTGGTTTTTAATATCTCCTCATCTACTTCCATCAATGCTCTTTTCAAGTCTTCGATACGACCCTTTTCTATGGAAATATTGTTATCAGTTTCTTCTATTTGCTTTTTTAGAGTTTCAAGCTTTTTTATACTGTTAATTTCTGGTGTATACATTAGTTTTTCATAATTAGTCTTACTTTCTTGCAGCCTTTTATAATGAGAATTTTTTTGAAATATTTCTTTTTCTATGTCTGCTTTCTTTGAAGATAGGCTGATATACTCCTTTTTTAATCTTGAGTATTCATCTTTTAGCCTGTTTATTTTATCATCATCTCTTATTTCTGATATTTTTGATAATAACTTATTATAGTTATTTTCTTGCTGTTGATACTCATATAAAAACTGCAGCTCCATATTTCACCCTTCTTTCATTATAAACTTACCCTATATGGGAATATTAATTTTTATGTCCTCCTTCCATTGACTTTGGATGACAATACATATAAAAGCTTTTATTTATTTAAGGAAAGCCTTTAATTACTTAATTCCTGTGGTATAAAATAAATAAAGGAATAGCAAAAATACTATTCCTAAATGTGCATGGTAACATCTATATTTGATTTTGATTCTATAATCTCAGCATTATATCCAAGAGTTTCTAAAGTTGTCCTTAAATAATCCGAAATTGCTTTTATCATTATTTTTTCAGTTCCAAAATGCCCTGCATCAATTACATAGATACCCTCTTCCAGCGCATCAATTATCTGATGATATTGTAAATCCCCTGTAATAAGAACATCAGCTCCAGAAAATTTGGCTGCACTTATAAAACTATTGCCAGAACCATTTAGCAAGGCAACAGTTTTAATCTCAGCTTCTGGTGGACCTGAAAATGTTACCTTGTCTAATTCCAGGGTGGTTTTCACAAATTTTGCATAAGAGACCAATGTAACTTTATTCTCCAAATGACCTATTCTCCCTAAGCCCATTGACTTTCCTTTATTTTTTAGCTCAAAAATATCGAAGGCTACTTCTTCATATGGATGGGCTTTATGCATGGCTTTTATAACACTGTTGAGCAAATCTTCCGGTACAACTGTCTCAACCCTATATTCATTTACTTTTTCCAATTTGCCTACTTCCCCAATATAAGGGTTGGTTCCTTGTTGAGGCTTAAAAGCCCCGATACCCTTTACTCTGAAGCTGCAATCGCTATAGTTGCCTATAAAGCCTGCTCCAGCTTTGCACATTTGTTCCAGCACCTTATCTTCAAAACCTTCAGGCACATATGTAATGATCTTATACAATTTTTCTTCAATCATGGTTTTCATAATATTGGTCTTTACAAATCCTAATTGTCTTGCAAATATATCATTTAAACCTCCCTGGGCTATATCAAAATTGGTATGGGATGTATAGACAGAAATATTATTCTTAATCAGCTTCATAATCTTCTTTCCCAGAGCAGTATCATTGCTTATCTTCTTTATAGGATTGAAAATGATGGGATGGTGTGTTATTATCATATCCACATTGGCATCTATAGCCTCATCTACAACCCAAGCAGGCAGGTCTAAGCACACCATAATCTTCTTTATACTACTGGAACTATCGCCAATGATTAGGCCAACATTATCCCAATTTTCAGCTAATCTTTTTGGAGCTATATTTTCCATTATGCTTGCTACTGTTCCGCATTTAAGATAAGCCATTTTTTAGCCTCCCTGTAATTGTTTAACTCTTCTATGCACTCCCGCATTCTAGCATCGCTGTCAGCAACATTTGATGCCTTAAGCTGGTTTATTATATTCATGTATTGCTCTATTTTTCTATCTATGTACTCATGCAGTACTGGAGTATTTTTATAATAATATACCTCGTTAATCACTTCTGCATCTCTATCCGCTTCTTCATCAAAGCAGGTTCTTATAATTTCATAATATTTTTCGTTTTCCTTAATAACCTCTCCATCTATTATAACAAAGGAACTTTTTAATAGCCAGCTTATCAGAGCTCTGCTATCTCTCATAGGTTGAAGTATTAATCTATCAGCGCTTATTGCTACATCCATTCTTTCTTCAATAATGCTTTTTATCAATAATCCTCCCATGCCCGCTATTACAATTATATCTGCTTCATATTTATCTATAACTTTTAAGCCGTTACCTATTCTTACCTCTATATAATTTTCCAGACCATATTTCTTTATTCTTTCTTTTGATATCTTAGCAGGTCCAATATTTATATCTGAAGCGATTACCTTATTTGCTTTATTGTTTTTTATGAGATAAATAGGAAGATATGCATGATCAGAGCCGATATCAGCAACAACATTGCATCTTTCTATGCTTTCACCTATTGTTTTCAGTCTTGGAGTCAATTCCAACATATATCATCCTTTTCAATTGATAACTTATATTTTTATTATACTATACTTATCCAATTTTAATAAGTATATTAAGTAATAATACAGCACAAAAAACAAAAAACCTCAAGATTTGAAACCTTGAGGTTTAATACTTAATAAATGGTGGGCCTTCAGGGACTCGAACCCCGGACCAACCGGTTATGAGCCGGTTGCTCTAACCAACTGAGCTAAAGGCCCTAAGATGGCTCCCCAAGTTGGACTCGAACCAACGACCCTGCGGTTAACAGCCGCATGCTCTACCGACTGAGCTATTGAGGAAAGTGAACTGACAAATATTATTCTACTAACTTTATGTGAAATTGTCAAGGGCCTTTTTATAATTTTTTATAAGCCATAGGAAAGTATAATTCTACCTTAATATTAACTTGACCTAATGGCTTTCATGAAAGGCTTCTTTGTTATTAAAATGCTTCAATCGGAAGCCTTTCTTATTCCAGATAATCCTTAAGTTTCTTACTTCTGCTTGGATGCCTTAATTTTCTTAAAGCTTTTGCTTCTATCTGTCTTATTCTCTCTCTGGTGACATTAAATTCTTTGCCTACTTCCTCCAGAGTTCTTGCCCTTCCATCATCCAGTCCAAATCTAAGCCTTAAAACTTTTTCTTCTCTCGGAGTAAGTGTATCTAAGACTTCTATAAGCTGCTCCTTTAGAAGGGTAAAAGCTGCTGCTTCTGCCGGTGCTGGGACATCATCATCAGGAATAAAGTCTCCTAAATGGCTATCCTCTTCTTCTCCAATAGGAGTCTCAAGAGAAACCGGTTCTTGGGCAATTTTCATTATTTCCCTTACTTTATCCTCAGATAAGCCCATTTCTTCTGCAATTTCTTCTGGAAGAGGATCTCTTCCCAATTCCTGAAGAAGCTGCCTGGAAACCCTGATAAGCTTATTTATTGTTTCTACCATATGAACAGGTATTCTAATAGTTCTTGCTTGGTCTGCTATAGCTCTTGTTATGGCTTGCCTAATCCACCATGTAGCATAGGTACTAAACTTAAAACCTTTTACATAGTCGAATTTTTCAACGGCCTTTATAAGACCAAGATTACCTTCCTGTATTAAATCCAGAAAAAGCATACCTCGTCCTACATATCGCTTAGCAATGCTTACTACAAGCCTTAGATTTGCTTCGGTCAATTTTTTCTTGGCCTCAACATCTCCTTCTTTCATTCGCTTTGCCAATTCAATTTCTTCTTCCGGGCTAAGAAGAGGAACCTTTCCTATTTCTTTTAGATACATTCTTACAGGATCATCTATACTAATACCCTCTGGAACAGAAAGGTCCAATTCAACCGGTTCTTCCTCGTCATCAATGGGAGGTAAATCAATTTCAACATCTGCATTGCCAACCACATCTATTCCTTTTGCTTCTAAATACTCATAAACCTTATCTATCTGATCCGGTTCCATCTCCACTTCTTCTAATGTATCCATTATCTCTTTATAAGTGAGCATTCCATTTTTAGTGCCCTTTTGAATCAGTTCTTTTATATGATTCATTTTTGTTTCATCGTTCTTCAAAGTTATCCCCTCCCTTCCAGGAAACTATTTCTTCTTCTTTTGTAATTCCATGATTTCTTTAAATATCTCATTCGATTTATCCTTATCCCCAATCTCATAATATTCATTCATTTTTTTTGTCAATTCCTCGATCCTTTTACGGATGTGCGCTTGACAAAGCTTATCTATATATGAATCCATCAATTCCAAATCATGGTTTGTTAACTCACTATTAAAAATTCCAGCAGCTTTATTCACATACTCTTCATTATCCAAATGGATTATTATTTCTCCAGCAGATATCAATTTTCCTTCTTTTATTTTTAAATTTATTACCTCAGCAATTCTTTGATTCAATGGATCAGTAAAATAATCAGGATTAATTTGGTTAAATATATTTTCTGCCCTATTCCTGTCTTGAATACACATATTTAGCAATTTCTTTTCTGCAATAATCTCTCCACTTATAATTTTTTTAGGACTCAAGCTATTTATACCACTAGTTCTGTCTACTATATTATGCCTGTTATTTCCATTACTATGCCTATTTTTTATTCTATTTAATTCATCATAAATAGCAGCCTCACTTATTTGCATCTCTTTAGAATACTTCTTTATATATGCATCTACTTCAGCTGGGCTATCGATTGTATTCATAATCCTTGCCAATTGCTTAACAAACTTTATTCTTCCTTCAATCTCTTTTATATTTGTATTTTGTTTCAGGTTATATATTTTATAATCTATAAGGGACATGCTGTTATCAATTAATTTTTTGAAGGAATCCAAGCCTTCATTTCTTATATACTCATCTGGATCCTTGCCTTTGGGAAGCCTTATAACTTTTACATTACAGCCTTCTTTCTCCAATATGGCCAACCCTCTGAGAGTAGCAGTCTGTCCAGCTACATCAGAATCGTAAGCAATTATTATCTCATTGGTATATCTTTTCAATAATCTTGCTTGTTGTTCTGTAAATGCTGTTCCTAATGAAGCAACAACATTATTTATCCCATATTGGTGCAAGGATATGGCATCCATATAACCCTCTACAACGATTATATTCTTTAAATCCTTTATGCCTTTAACAAGATTTAGCGAATAAATATTATACCCTTTATTGTATATATCTGTATCTGGAGAATTTAAATATTTGGGTTTGCTGTCATCCATCACTCTCCCGCCAAAAGCAATAACATTCCCTTTTAAATCTATGATAGGAAACATAATTCTATTTCTAAATCTGTCATAATAACCATCATTATTATTTTTCACTAAAAGTCCTGCTGAATACAGCAATTCTGGCTTTATTCCTTTTGAAGCCATGAAATTTTTAAGTCCATCCCAAGAGTCTATGGAATATCCAAGACCAAATTTCTTTATTGTGTCAATACTAAGCCCTCTATTATTCAGGTATTTCATTGCTTGAAGATTATTACTCAGGTTTTTATAAAAAAACCTGGCTGCTTCTTTATTAATCTTTAACAATAATCGCCTTCTTTTAGCCTTTTCTGCATCTTTGCTGCTTAGATTTTCTTTTATCTCAATACCCGCTCTTTCAGCTAGAAACATGAGGGATTCAGGATAATTCATCCTTTCAATCTTCTGGATAAATGTACTGACATTTCCTCCTTCACCACAGCCAAAGCAATAAAAGAGTTGTTTATCCTGAGAAACATTAAAGGAAGGTGTTTTCTCTGAGTGAAAAGGGCATAAACCTATATAATTCCTTCCTCTTTTT
Organism: Lutispora sp.; assembly: GCF_041687175.1. Classification (NCBI taxonomy): domain Bacteria; kingdom Bacillati; phylum Bacillota; class Clostridia; order Lutisporales; family Lutisporaceae; genus Lutispora; species Lutispora sp. Next base: position 13,233 of record NZ_JAWLCK010000049.1, on the reverse strand, counting down.
TTCAGGTTCATATATTGGGATATAACATCAACAATATCGTTTTTTTCAATTATCTCAGAAACCATTTCTTCGGAGAAAAACATATCTTATACCACCTTTAATCCTTGTTTTTGATGCTTATCATTCTCTCCAAAGTAGCTTGAAATCTCTCATCATCTTCTTTGCATCTCTTTCTTGGTCCTTTGATGCGCTGGCCACTGCGCAACGATTTCATAGATTGATGTCTTTTGTCAAGCAAATCATCAATAGTGCTGTTGTCAAAGAGTTTGCCATTGTAAGAAATTGCACATGCTCCCTTTGATAATACCATGGCAGCAAGTCCATAATCACCAGTCACTACCACATCTCCATCTTTGGCTTTATTGATTATTGCCAAATCTGCAGATTGAAATACATTATCTACATAAATCGGTTTAACTTTATTAGTTTCATAATAGTTTGTATAATGACTAATACTGCAAACAAACAAAGCAACTATCCCGTATTTTCTTGACACTTTTAAAACAATATCTTTCACAGGGCACGCATCTGCATCAACTATAATCTTCATAATACTCCTTTTTGGGACACTGAAATTATATTTATTCGATATAAAACACAAATATCCTCTATTTTTATTTCAAATCTGCCATCCAATCGGCAAAAAAATTGATTTATATTTGTTCAAGGCATACCTGTCTGTCATTCCTGCTATATAATCACAAATTAACCTATGGTTGTCTTCATTAGGCCTTTTGCTCCTAATATCCTCAGGAATTTTGTATGGATTATCAATAAAGTATTCATAGAGCTGTTTTATTATATATTGAACCTTCTCTTCTTCAACCTTTGCTTTTGAACCAATATACACATTTTCATACATGAATTCTCTTAAATTTTTAGTAGACTCCTCTATATCTTTGCTCATCTTAATGTAAGGCTTATCTATGCTTTCCATTATAATATCTGTAATCATAGTGTTGATTCTGTTTTTGTGGTCTAAGCCTAATACCTTTAAGCATTCTTGGGGCAAATCTTTAATATGCAATATGCCAGCTCTCAATGCATCATCTATATCATGATTGATATAAGCTATTCTATCCGAGTATTTAACAATCATTCCTTCTAAAGTACTTGGCATATTGCTACCAGTATGGTTTAGTATTCCATCTCTTACTTCCCATGTCAGGTTTAACCCGTTTTTATCCTCTAACACTTCCACCACTCGAAGGCTTTGCTCATTATGTTTAAAACCGCCTGGGTGAATACCATCAAGCACAGCCTCACCTGCATGGCCAAAGGGGGTATGACCAAGATCATGTCCTAATGCAATTGCTTCAGTTAAATCTTCATTTAATCTTAAAGCCCTTGCTATGGTCCTTGCAATTTGTGCTACTTCCAAAGTATGTGTGAGCCTTGTCCTATAATGATCCTTTTCCGGTGATATAAACACTTGGGTCTTGTGTTTAAGTCTCCTGAATGATTTAGAATGGATAATCCTATCTCTGTCTCTCTGAAAATCTGTCCTTATCTGACATTTTGCTTCCTCACGTTCTCTGCCTTTGCTCTTAATACTCAGGACAGCATAAGGTGAAAGAATACTCTTCTCAATTTCCTCAGTTCTCTGCCTTATATTCATAAAAACAACTCCCAAATAATTTACATACTATTATATACTACAAAAAAATGTATTTTCCTTTAATTAATTATTACAGATATAAATATAGTAAGCCATCGGATATTATGGACCGATGGCTTACTATATTTATATCTGTAATTACATTTCTACTATCAGTGCAGTTCCCATTCCTCCGCCTATGCAAAGAGTAGCAAGACCGTATTTTGAATTTCTTCTCTTCATTTCATATAGAAGTGTAGTTAATATTCTAGCTCCACTGGCTCCTACAGGATGCCCCAGGGCTATTGCACCTCCATTGACATTGGTTTTGCTCATATCAAGATTCAATTCTTTTGCCACTGCTAAAGACTGAGCTGCAAAAGCTTCATTGGCTTCTATCAAATCCATGTCTTCCAACTTCAGGTTAGCTCTTTCTAATGCTAGCTTGGTAGCAGGCACAGGACCAATACCCATTATACTTGGGTCTACACCGGCAGAAGCATAGCTTACTACCTTAGCTAAAGGCTTAATCCCTAATTCATCTGCTTTTTCTTTAGACATAACAACTATGGCAGCTGCTCCATCATTAATGCCTGATGCGTTTCCTGCAGTTACTGTACCGTCTTTTTTGAAAGCAGGCCGTAATTTAGCTAATGCTTCAACAGTGACGCCTGGTCTTGGAAATTCATCAGTGTCAACCATTACATCACCTTTTTTAGTTTTTATTACTACCGGAACAATTTCTTCTTTAAATTTTCCTTCCTTTATAGCTGCTTCTGCTCTGTTTTGGCTAGTGCAAGCAAACTTATCCTGTTCTTCTCTTGTTATATTATATTTTTCTGCCAAGTTTTCAGCAGTTACACCCATATGATAATTATTAAACACATCTGTTAATGCATCATATACCATTGAGTCTATGATCTCACCATTTCCCATTCTATAACCTGTTCTTGCTTTCATAAGGAGATAAGGAGCAGCACTCATGTTTTCTGTTCCACCCGCAACCACTATATCAGACTCACCAGATACAATAGCTTGAACTGCAAGTTGAACTGATCTTAAGCCAGATCCACAAATCATATTTATTGTCATTGCAGGTTTTTCAACTGGTATACCTGCTTTTACTGCAACCTGTCTTGCTACACCCTGGCCTAATCCTGCTTGTAATATACAGCCCAAAATTGTCTGATCTACCATCTCAGGCTTCACACCTGCTCTATTTAAGGCTTCCTTAACAGCAACCGCGCCTAAATCAGCAGCAGACACACCAGATAAGCTTCCATTGAAGCTTCCTATCGGTGTTCTAGCAGCTGAGGCAATTACTACTTCTCTCATTATTCATACCTCCCGAATATTTTTCTAATATATTTATAAGCAATAATTATGCCATCATAACCTGCCAATTAGTGTATTGTTAACATAATTGTAGCATAGCCAGCCAAAATATAAGCATATCCAATAATTGTTATTTTTTTAACATTCTTGAATTTTTGTCTTTGTACTTAGTAAATTAAAGCATATAAAAAATATCGCCAGATTTCTGGCGATATTTTGATGTAAAAGCCATATACTAATAAATCACTCAACTTTCTGGTATTTTTGTATCTTCATTCCTTGCATTGATCATTTTCATAAAATTACCCTTAGCATATATAATACTATCCAGCGTCATAAAAAGATTTTTTAGTCCATCCCTTGTCTCAAAATAGGCTTTGTATTATTGAAGACTACGACTTACTCAATGTTTGTTATGTCGGAAGACTATTTTCTATTATAAATTGTTTTAATTTTGCTTACTGATGCGATTCTATCTTCAGCCATTTTATCAGCTGCCTTATATGTTGGAATGCCGTCTCTCTTGGCCAACTCAAACACTTTCTTGCAGGCGTCATAAATTTTCGCAGTGTTTTTCATAGCATTTTCTTTGTTATATTCACGTCCCGATATATCATCAATTATATTGATAACACCGCCGCTGTTTATTATATAATCCGGTACATAAAGTATTCCTTTTTCCTGAAGAATATCACCATGTCTTGGCTCGGCTAATTGGTTGTTAGCTGAACCGGCAATAATTTTGCATTTTAGTTGCTCAATTGTTTTGTCGTTTATTATGGCACCTATGGCGCAGGGCGAAAACACATCACATTCTACTCCGTATATTTCATCCAGCCCTACAGCAGTTGCACCTAATTCTACTACAGCTTTATCAATTTTTGCTTGATCCCTTGAAGTTACTATTAATTTGACTCCTGCTTCATACAATATCTCTGCCAGGAGTCTCCCGACAGCTCCTAATCCTTGAATTGCCACGGTTTTCCCTTTCAAATCATCACTTCCATAAACTTCATTAACAGCTGCTTGCATTCCTTTAAATACCCCATAAGCTGTCATCGGTGAAGGATTGCCACTTCCTGTCTCCAAACCCACTATATAATTCGTTTCACAATTAATATATGCAGCGTCCTGCTGTGTCATATTCATATCTTCACCGGTTATGTATCTGCCGTTTAGTCCTTCAACAAATCTTCCAAAAGCTCTAAACAATGCTTCGCTTTTTATCTTCTTTGGATCACCTATAATAACTGCCTTCCCGCCGCCAAGATTTAGTCCCACAGCCGCATTTTTATATGTCATACCTCTAGCCAATCTTAATGCATCTATAATCGCTTCTTCTTCAGTCTCATAATCGTAGATTCTTGTTCCGCCTAACGCTGGCCCTAAAGTAGTATCATGAATAGCGATAATTGCTTTTAACCCGGAGCTTTTATCCTGACAAAACACTAGTTGTTCATAATCATATTCTTCCATTTTACCGAATATATCCATATAATCTGCCTCCTTATATATAGGTTTCTCTATTGTTTATATTATATTAATTAGTTGGTAATTGGTCAAACGGCGGGCTGCTAGGCATTGATATGCTCTATCATATAATTAAGTTGCAATTGACTTAAATCTTCAGGATACTCATAGAATAAGTTGTCTAGTTCATTTAGCTGCTCTGCTTGTTCATCTGTTTCGGCTCCCGTTTTCGATTCACCTACAATATTCATTGCTGTATCAATAAACTCAGCATTTTTATATGCTTTTATTTTTAACAATGCTTCTTTTGTAAGTTTTACAAATTCTCCATTATAAAGATTTACATTGTATCCATTAAAAAAGAACTGGTCAAAGCCACCATTATTTATTTCCCCTTCGTAATTACAAATTAAATAAATATCACGCTCTATTTGATTAAGTGGTATGTTATTGGATTGTTTGTCTATTAACACTTCATAAATTTCATAAACTACATTTTGTGGGATTTTTGTTTGTTCTAACACAAATTTTTCGTAATTTTCCATTTTTACCTCCGATTTATTTTTATATCTTACTCAATTCTCTTGTATTTCTATTACCCATTGAATAATTTCTATCAACTTCTGCTTTAAATCAATATCCGATTTTACTTCAATTTCTTTAACTATATTTACCCAGTCATTATCTTTTATGATAGAAATAACAAAAGATTTCATATCATCTATATATCCAATATCAATCATATAACCATTTGGATAGAATATCTCAAGTTTATTAACTTTTCCACCTTTAAAATCCACATCATCAAATTTTACATATTTGATGCCATCTTCCCATTGTATATGCCTATTTATTTTATAAGCATACCGTTTAGCTTCTTCCATAGTATTAAAGGCAATATCCTGTTCAACCTCAAACTTACCATTACAGAGAAAGACATAAAACTGCTTATCATTCTCATACTGGCAAATTGCAAGATATTCTATCGGTATTGATTTTATTGAATTATCGCCATATTTTATAACACCAAAATTATCTTTTTGGGAAATGGCTATTACTTCAGCTCCGTCTATAATCATAAAACATCCTTTCTCTAGTTCAAAAGAAACAGTAATTCTTTTATGAGGCTGTTTGAAAGTTTTTCGTTCTGTTTCTCGACAAGTATTTGTATTTTTTCTTTCTGCTGTTTGCTTGCCTGTATAAATGACCTGTTGAAAGCAAATATCCATCTTTGTATCGAATGCAAGGCAAATTTTCTAATACTCTCTTCTTCGGCTGACAAAGCCTCTAACATATACGTCAAGCTTTCCCACTTTGATGCTTTAAAAAGAATGGCCCCGCACTTCAATTTCGTATATTCATAAGGTGTATCACAAAATATTTCATATATTCTGCTATAATCCTGAACATGGTATTTAAGAATCAACTTTTGTGCAGTTTTTATTACTCCAATTCGATGGTCTGTGAGCTTTTCAATAATAAGAGTTTTATATTTTTCACTATTTAACCTCATTAATGAGATTAAAACCGCCCGTACTACAGCAATTCGTCTATCGTTAAGATACCCTTCAATGATTTCTGTATCACTCACCTGCCCTATCTCTCCTAATCCTAAAATAGCAGCTTCAGTAAATTGTCCAATACTTCTTAGATATGCTGACCGAAAATCAAAATTTAACGAATGCTGTTTGATAATGCTCCGAGCAAATGCTCTTACATATGCATTTTTATCAAAAATCAATTTCATTGAAATTTGATAAATATTTTTATCTTGTTTGTCTTGCAGGTATTTCAAAGCTAGAATACGGTTGTGTGCAAATTTATCCTTCAACAAGATATGAGAAGGTTCTCTCATATCCTGACCAGACTTACACAAGTTCTCGAATAACATTGCTCGTAAAAAGGGTTCTGGTTCATGCTTTAATTGATAAAATGCCAGTTCAATGTCTGGTTGATGGGCTTCAAATAAAGCCGCTATACAAATTCTACGAGTTCTAAGATTATCACTTTGAAGACCTTTTATCAAATCTTCTCTATGTTCCTGACTTACAAGCTTATCAAAAAATTTTTGAGTATTTTCTCCATGGGAACCTCGGCTGCCCAATTTCAGCTTCTCAGCAAATGGTAAAGCTATAAGCATCTCACCTTTTGCAAGATTATGCAATCTTTTATCAAATGCTTCGCTGGCTGCTTGCCTGACCTGCAAAACCCAATCATTCAACCTTAAAATTATATATGGCAGAGAGCCATCATACTCACTTAGTCTTCGTACTGCTTCCTCTCTTATAAAACCATTAGGGTTAAAAGATGCAAAAATAAGTACTGCTTGACGCTCTTCTATGCTCATTGTGGGTGTGAAGAAATTATCTATTCTTTGTTCATGCCAATTTATACTCCACTCTAATGATGTTGTCTGTCTCATCTGCGTATCGATTCTGATGATATCATCAAATTCAAAACCTTTTATAATATTACTCAGTACTTTAGAAGCTTGCAATTTAGCATAAGGATCCTTTTCACTGAAAACACAGAAAATCCAAGGAATCCTACTTAGGTCTCCTTCATTTAAAGCTTTTATATTCTCTTCCAAGTGTTCGCCAAACCAACCTCGCTTTTTTCTCCAAAACATGATATCACCACCTTTATTCAAGACGTTTTCATTTATAATACTTGTTAATAAAACAACCTCATCAATCACTAATTTCTTTCTCACTATTATCACTAATGAGCAAGAAGGACTGGATAGATTGTTTCATTTCATCATACTTCATCAGCGCTTCTTGCTCACTCAACTTTGCTCCACCTTTTAGTCTCTGCTTTCACTAAAACTCTCACTTTCATAATCAGTAATATTAATTGCTTACCTAAGTTTCAATATCATCATATCAAACACAGCAAAGCCACCTTTCAAATAAATATTATATATTAATTATTAATAACTAGATAGGACTTAATAAAATTAACATAAGTGTTTCATAACTCGGCCTAAAAAGGTGCCCCATAATGCATGTTTTTCAAATCCAAATGGCCAGAAACACATTTTTATTAAAAAACGCTTCTATATAAATGTTGGTGTTTAAAAACACTAACATATCTTGCAAAAAAGATGCACTTATACGCAAAACCCCCTAAAATGTTAATTTACTAAAAAACATAAAAGGAGTTTTGATATAAGTACACTCTAACTCTACTGCAAGTTAACAGTTAAATGAACATTTTCGTACATTGCACGACCAATGAGAGATGCATATGCTGCCTTCAAAATAGTATTCAGCTCATCCTCAGTTATCATGCCTGTGAATCTGGGAGCAGATTTTCTGCTAAAAATGGTTTCAAATCTGTAAGACAATATTATTTAGCATCCAGCGGCAGATTCCATGGTAATGTATTCCATGGAATGTTTTTTTTCATCAGCAGTTCCTTGCGGGTTTTTTCTATTTTCCCTGTTAAAGTCGATGTATCATCGGGATCTTCTCCTGACCAGAAGCCACGGCCTATAATATAGCTTTCGGTGGCTTCATCCCATGAAGAATATGTTTTCTGAATTACTTTTGCAGCTTCAATAGCTATATCGTAACATTCTTCTAAAGTTATATAACCGGAAAGATAAGCAAGTCCCGACAATCTGATAAGTCTAATGTAGTCCCAACCAATAAGTCCTTTTCCTTCAAGTTTATCCTTGTACTTAGTTAAAATGTAATCATTCTTCTCTTTATAAATACTATAAACACTGTTATGACCTTTATTTTTCAGCCAGTCCACCATATCAAAGAAATCATCCCTATCATAAATTCCCCAGTCTCTAATCAGGGAATTCCTCGCACCAAGAATCGTTGCTGCGTCACGGCGTCCCACACCAGCAATCTTATTGAATGTTACCGAACCTCTTTCATATGAGCTGACATGCAGGTAGGTGGAGTTTACCCATATCATATGGTCCTTCGAATATTTGAATCTGCTTAAATCCTCGATTATATTTACTTCATTCATTTTGTCATCCCATATAACCTTCTGTCCTAGCAACTCAGCCACAAAATTCAAAGGAACCAAAATGTACATATCTCTCTTATATTCTTCCAGAGTACGGCCCATCAGAATGAAATCTGGTAGCTCACTGACCTCCAGGTCATAATATTCATCCAACAGTATGGGAGAAACACCTATATCAACATTTCTTCCATTAACTTTTGCCGTGCTTGAACCTATCTGCATTTCAGCAACCTTTCCCAGCTTTGATATGGTTAATTTTTTTGAAGATTCATCAAACTTGACCTCTGCTCCGAGAGGTATTGCTGTATCGTCCAGAGAAGCCATGAGTTTACCGTTTTTATATTGTGGCTTTGTTGAATATTGCAGCCAGCCATCGATTCTGATATATACTCCGACCAAATTACGATATTCATCTGTTTCCCTCACCGAATCAAAGAGCCTGTCATTTTTAAGCATTTCCACAGATATAAAACCTCTTTCTGAGAGAACTTTCGAGGCTTTTTCCCACAGACCCCCAGCAAGCATATATGCTCTTGCCAAATCATAATGGACCGTATCCCAACTGGACTTCTTATCATTTGCCACTTCTTTTGAGACTATTTCAAGTGTTTCAATTGCCTCATCATATCTTTCAAGGTTATTAAGAGCCTGCCCTTTATACCATAAAAGCTTCCATTTGATAGAATTTTCAACAGGCTGTTGTTTCAACCCTTCATCGCAACCTTCAACAATAGCCTCGTAAATTAACCTCACCCGTTCAGTATTGGTTTGCCCTAGCTGCTCTGACTCTTTCTTCAAACCTTCAATAGCATGAAGTAGGTTTTGCAATGAATATGGCTTTTTAAGCGTAATGGTATTATTGCTTTCATTCCACTCTACAGTACATCCAAGATTTTCTACCACGGGACGCAAAGGAACCATAATATAAGAATCTATGATTTGCGGTGCAACGCTCATATTCTTTGCTGTAACAGATCCAGATATGTTTTTTTTATAGGAGGATATCCGTGTACTCCCGATCCAAACTGTAGCTACCTGGCCGTCCAGCGTACAGGAAATCTGTTTGTTCTTCTCGCGCCAATCAACCTTTCCACCAAAGGCCTCAATGACACCATTGATAGGGATAAGCGTCTGCCCGTTGATGTTAACCGGTTTGACATTCTTTCCCTCTACAATTTCCTTTTGAACTCCGTCCACTGTCATGTAGGGACTGTCCATTGTTAATATAATTGTAATTTCTTTTGGTATAGTTATTTTATTTTCATCTGCATAAATAGGCATAATGATAGACATAAGAATTGCAATTACCAACAATAAAACCGTGACCTCATGAATTAACGCTTTCCTTTCGAAATTTCCCAAATGCATTGATATACCCCCTTAGATATCAAATCCTTAGCATGAAAGTAAATTATTTCTATATATTTTTATCGGCAGTTTAATAAAAGAGCTTTAATCATATCCGATTATATGTAATATATAAACAACAGGGTATCGTGTTATTGTATCACAATACCCTGCTTTATTAGTTAATTAAGTTATTATATATCTCTATACCTTTTTTACAACTATAGTTAGAATCTGATCTTTCTTTATATACTGCCAGGCGGCTGCTATCATATAGACCAATGGTCGTTTTTCACTATTATGGAACACTTCTGTTTATACAACCTTTAAATCCCATTATTCTGCTTCTCAGAAGAGTAGCATATCATAATTACCTATTTATAGTTTTTATCTTATCTTGACTGCTCTTTACTATTTAGGTATTTTTGATTCACAAGGTACATCTACCTGACATTTTCCACAACCATACCTAGGCTTATAGATTTCAGCTGTTTGGTCTAAAAATTTAGAACATATAACATGATCTTTTCCATTTTCTATAGATATTGCGCCAACTGGGCAATTTTCTGCACATTTACCACACATGGAACAGTTCTCATATATTTTTTTATATCCTCTTTTATCAGGTGCTAAATATAATTCTGTTATGATGCTACCAAATCTTCCTGCTATGCCTTTTTGAGTTATGAGTCCTTTAGAAAGACCGAATGTTCCAAGCCCACATATAAATGCAGCATGTCTTTCAGACCAATTACTTGTAAATTTCGCTACATGATTGGAGCTGTTATTATTTGACCAAAATCTCTCATCTAAACCGGGCACAACAGTGTTATATCCTGCATTTATTAATTCAGACTTTAATTTCATACACAGCTTATTTAGCAAAATCTGGCCTTCAATACGTCCATGGAGCCATTCTTCGGAAGGCCATGACATATCTATTTTATTGCTATTTTTAATTTCTTCACTAAAGGGCAAAAAAAAGGATACAACTGTTTTTGCTCCTGGTAACCATTCTTTTGGAAGTAAGAAGTGTTCCCCTATTACCGACGGTTGTTTTAATAGAACAAAGTAGTCATCATCTGCAGAACCAAAAGCAAAAATCGGGGCATCAAAGATCCTCATTCCCACAACATTATCCGAAATTGCTATTTCCTTCGTTATGTAATTATCTTGTGAATCCTTAATAAAGTCTTCTGCAGTTTTTATTAAAAATTGCCTTTCCATCAGTTTCATTCCCCCATTTTTATACTATTGAATCAAATCCTCCTAACATTACTATCACGATTCTTCTCTACTAATTTATTATAATATTTTTCCCATACATAAACTACATAAAAAAAGTATTGCCCCTTAAAGCTAAGTGACAATACTTTTTTAAAATCTACCTATACGAGGAAGCAGAGCGCCCCTGAATTTAGTTTCTGTTGTTTACGGCTGCCTGGGCAGCTGACAGTCTAGCAATAGGTACTCTATATGGAGAGCATGAAACATAATCGAGTCCTAGTTCATGGCAGAACTCAACAGATGAAGGCTCCCCGCCATGTTCACCGCAAATACCAAGCTTTATATTAGGTCTTTCCGCTCTTCCCAATTCCACAGCCATCTTCATAAGTTTACCTACACCTTTTCTATCTATAGCCTGGAAGGGATCTTTATCAAAAATCTTCTTCTCATAATATTCTTCCAGGAACTTCCCTGCATCATCTCTGGAGAAGCCATATGTCATCTGTGTAAGATCGTTTGTACCAAAGGAGAAAAATTCTGCTTCTTTTGCGATTTCGTCTGCCACCAAAGTAGCTCTTGGTATTTCAATCATTGTGCCATATAGATATCTTAGCTCTATTCCAGAATCCCTTATTATTTCATCTGCAAGCTTAACCACAATGCTCTTAAGATAAGCCAGCTCTTTTACGTCTCCCACCAGAGGTACCATTATTTCAGGTTTTACATCTATGCCTTTATTCTTTTTCACATGAATGGCAGCCTCGATTATTGCTCTAGTCTGCATTTCTGCTATTTCAGGATATGTTATAGCCAGCCTGCAGCCTCTATGCCCTAACATTGGGTTGAACTCCTTCAGTTCTTCAACTCTGCTTTTTAATTTATCATAATCCACCTTCATATCATCTGCCAGCTTCTTTATATCTTCTTCATTATGTGGCAAGAACTCGTGTAGTGGTGGATCAAGCAGTCTTATGGTCACTGGTCTTTCCCCCATGGCTTCAAATATACCTATAAAATCTTCTCTTTGCATGGGTAATATCTTTTCTAATGCAGCTTTTCTTTGCTCCAAGTCATCAGCTATAATCATTTCTCTTACAGCAGGAATTCTGGTCTCGTCAAAAAACATGTGTTCTGTTCTGCATAAGCCTATGCCTTCTGCACCGAACTTCACTGCCTGGGCTGCATCTCTTGGGGTGTCTGCATTTGTTCTCACTTTAAGCCTTCGTATTTCGTCAGCCCATTCCATCAATTGTCCAAAATGTCCGCTTAGCTCAGGTTCATGGGTCTCTATTATGCCTTCATAGACATTGCCTGTGCTTCCATCTAAGGATATATAATCTCCTTCGTTAAAGGTTTTATCGTCAACGATAAACTTCCTGCTTTGCTCATTTACCTTTATGGCTTCACAGCCTGCCACACAGCATTTTCCCATTCCTCTTGCAACAACTGCAGCATGAGAAGTCATTCCACCTCTTGCTGTAAGTATGCCTTGAGCTTCTATCATTCCTTCTATATCTTCAGGCGATGTTTCCAGCCTTACAAGTATAACCTTATCACCTTTTTTTGCAGCCTCCACAGCAGCTTCAGCAGTGAAATATATCTTGCCGCTGGCAGCTCCTGGTGAGGCAGGAAGTCCTTTTGCCAATGGTTTCATTCTTTTTAAGGCATCAGCATTGAAGGTGGGGTGCAGAAGTTGGTCAAGCTGGACAGGATCCACCCTCATGATAGCCTCCTCTTTTGTTATCTTTCCTTCATTCACCAAATCCACTGCAATCTTTACAGCCGCAAAAGCCGTTCTTTTACCATTTCTTGTTTGGAGCATATACAGTTTGCCCTTCTCTATTGTAAATTCAATATCCTGCATATCTTTATAATGATTCTCTAAAAGGTCTGCAACATTTGCAAACTGTGTATAAATATCAGGCATTATCTCTCTAAGCTTTTCAATGCTTTGGGGAGTTCTGATTCCTGCAACAACATCCTCTCCCTGAGCATTTATCAAGAATTCACCAAAAAGCTTTTTCTCTCCTGTTGCAGGATTTCTAGTAAATGCAACACCGGTTCCGGAATCATCTCCCATGTTTCCAAATACCATTGATTGAACATTTACAGCAGTCCCTAAATCATCGGGAATATTGTTTAGTTTTCTGTATATTTTGGCCCTTTCATTATTCCAAGACCTGAAAACAGCTTTCACAGCCAAAATCAGCTGTGTTTTTGGATCCTCTGGAAATTCGGTTCCAATTTCTTGTTTGTAAAGTTTCTTA
>NZ_JAWLCK010000048.1:0-20682 GCF_041687175.1 Lutispora sp. | reverse complement strand
TTATTATCATACCGGGTATGCAGAATCCGCATTGGACAGCTCCTGCTTCCGCAAAGGCCCATGCATATATTTTTCTCTCCTCTTCTTTAAGGCCTTCCAATGTAATCACACTTTTGCCATCAATCTTGGCTATGGTTTGCAGACAAGCTCTTACAGCTTTTCCATCCAATAGTACCATACAGGCTCCACATGCACCTTCACTGCAGCCGTCCTTTACTGAAATAAGATTCTCATCTTCTCTCAAATACTCTAATAGATTTTTGTCTTCTTCTATACTTACGGTTTTACCATTGAGTTTAAATGTATACAACTGCTAACCACCTCTCTAGTATGATTTTCTTTATACTCTTTTCCATAGCTTCTCGGCTACTTCTCTGGACTTTGAAATAATTTCACCTTCATCAGCGACAAGAACCTTGCGATCCCGCATAAGCACCTTACCGTTTATGATTGTAGTATTGACACTTGCTCCCATCATTCCAAAGAGAATATGACTGTTTATATTGTTTTTGTTCAAAGGAGTATGGGGCTTATAATCTACAACTATTACATCCCCATAGGCACCTTCTTTGAGGATCCCTACAGGCTTGTCAAAATAAGTTGCTGCAATTTCTCTGTTGCTCTCAAAAAGCATTTTGGGGACCTCTGCCCAAGCAACTCTTGGATCGCTAAGATTGTGCTTATGTAAAATATTGGCTACCTTCATGGATTCAAACATATCGCTGGTGTAACCATCAGTACCAAGACCTACCCTTATACCTCGTCTCATCATTTCAATAACCGGCGGGGAACCTACCGCATTTCCCATATTTGACTCCGGATTGTGTACCACATTTGTCCTGGTATCTTTCAATATGTCCATTTCCAATCCATTGATATGTACACAATGAACTGCAATAGATTTTTCACCAAGAATATTGAAGTCAAATAATCTTTGCACTACTCTTTTCCCATACTTTTTCAATGAATCATAAACATCATCTAGACCCTCTGCAGTATGAACATGGTATCCTGCATCTATACCTGCCATTGCTTCCGCGCACTTATTCAGAGACTCATCGGATAGTGTAAAGGAGGCATGAAGTCCAAACATTCCTTTAAGCATATCCTGGTCATTTTTGTTTGCATGTTTTATAAAGCTAATGTTTTCTTCTATACCTTCTCTCATAATAGCTTCTCCATCCCTGTCGGAAACCTCATAGCAAAGACAGCATCTTACGCCCAACTTCTTACTGACTTCTCCTATGGTAAACAGGCTATCCTTTACCGAATGAGGACTGGCATGATGATCAAACACTGTGGTAACCCCGTTTTTAATACACTCCAGAAGGGTTGAGTAAGCGCTGTGTTTAACATCCTCCAATGTAAGCTTCCTATCCAGCCTCCACCATAATTTTTCCAATATGCCAATAAAATTGGCTCCTGCCTCACCATCCAATATCATTCCTCTGGCAAAACTGCTGTATATATGGTGGTGGGTATTGATAAGCCCCGGCATAATAATCTTTCCCATGGCATCTATAAACTCACCAGCACTGTATTTCTCTCTTATATCTGTGGTGTTTCCTACCTGGACTATGATGCCGTCATCAATTGCTACGCATCCGTCATCAAGCAATGGTCTATCCGGATTCTGTGTGATTACTGTTCCATTCCCTATCAAAAGCATTAACTGCCACTCCTTTTCCTATAGTAAAGTGATTATATATTTTCAAGAAATACTTTGCTTCTCTTCATATACTTCCCATAACCCTTCTGACCTATGAACACATTATCTTTCACTATAACTTTCCCTCTAACCATGGTTAGCACCGGATAGCCTCTGAGTGTCATGCCTTCATATGGGGTATAATCCACATTCTCATGGAGCATGGCCTTGGTAAGGTTTACTTCCTTATCTGGATCTATCAACACTATATCCGCATCAAATCCGGCTTCAATGGATCCTTTATTGGGATACAATCCAAATATTTTTGCAGGGTTTGTGGATGTCACTTCCACAAACTTGTTGATGCTTATTCTTTTCTTTGATACTCCTTCTGAAAACATCAGAGGCATTCTGGTTTCTATACCCGGAGCACCATTGGGGCATTTGGTAAAATCCCCTTTCCCCAGTTGTTTTTCCACACCAAAGTCAAAGGGACAGTGATCTGTAGCAACAACTTTTATATATCCATCTCGTATACCCTTCCATAATTCTTCCTGATTCTTTTTTTCTCTCAAAGGAGGACTCATAATGTACTTTAACCCATTATTGAAGGGCTCCTTATATCTTTCTTCATCCAAAAGCAAATATTGGGGACATGTTTCTGCAATGACTCTTTGGCCTCTATCCACTGCCAATTTAATATAGTCAAGACCTAAACTGCATGAAAGATGAACAATATACAAAGGTGCATCTCCCGCCAAGGAAGCCAGGTTAATCATTCTGTTAATGGCTTCTGCTTCACATTCCACTGGCCGGCTCAATGCATGATATATGGGAGACAGCTTTCCTGCTTTTACATATGATTCTTTGAGATATCTTATGGCTCCATCATTTTCCGGATGCACCGTTGTTATGCCATTGAGCTCTTTCAGTCTTGCAAGGGTTTTTAAAACCTCTTCATCGGATAGCTTAAAATCATATGTCAAATAGATTTTGAAACTGGAAATACCTTCCCCCTCAACAATGTATTCCATTTCACTTAATATATTATCGTTAATGTGTTGTATTACTCCGTGAAATCCATAGTCTATTACCGCATTACCATCTGCGTATCCATGATAGACATCAACTTGATGCTTCAAGCTGCATCCTTCAGGCCCAAAGCCCATATGGTCAACAATTGATGTTGTTCCTCCACAAGCCGCAGCTACCGTGCCAGTATAAAAATCATCCTTTGCCACCACAGTACCTGAATGAAGATTCAAATGGGTATGAACATCTATGCCTCCAGGTATCAGATATTTTTGGCTGGCATCAATAGTTTCACAATCATCCCTCTTTATATCCATTCCTATTTCTACGATCTTTTCATTTTCTATCAATACATCTGCCTTGTATGTGTCACAGGCAGTTACTATTGTTCCGTTCTTTATCAATACAGGCATTTCATCATCTCCAACTGAGTTACAATTACCCTCACATTATGGTTGCATCTGCATTTTATTATTCCATTAAGTTGCATTATTCATGCCATATAAGCAACAATAAAACTACAAAAAAGAGTATGGAAACCAATTCATGGTTTCCATACTCTTAATCAAAAATTGATATATTAGCTCATAAGCCTTTTTTCCCCTTCTATATCCTGGATTGGCTTTATGTTCTGGGTAACCTCTACAGTACCTAGGTAGTTACCTTCGCTATCTCTCACTGCAAAGTATCTGATTAATGCGTATACATCTCCCATCTTGATCCAGAAGTCTTCTTGATCCTTTGCTCCTGATTTCAAATCCTGTACTATTTTTTCCACTACATGGACGCTTGCTGGAGGATGGCAATTATGAACAGTTCTCCCTATTATAGCCTTTGTCCTTGCAAATATCCTCTCCTTGCCCTGGGAGAAATATTTCACAACATCATCTTTATCAACAAATGTTATGTCAAAAGGCAGAGTATTCAACATAGCCTCCAGTTCTTCCACCTTCAGGATACCTGTTTCAAGCTTAACATATCCGGATGCTTGTGTTGACACTTTGTCTGCTTCCTTTTTCTCCAGGTTTACTCTCTTGGGCTTCCACACTCCGGCAGGTTCAGTGAGACAGTAGCCTATTTCTCCGCTTTCCTCTGCAATAGTTAACCACTCATCCTCTGTAAGAGTATCTTTACACATGGGGAATAGTATATTCTCTTCTTTAAAAATCATTTCATTGACTTTATTTATCAACACTTCTGTTCGTTTTATAATTTCATCTTTATTTCCCTTGTATTTCTCCAGTTCAATCTTTACGCCCTTAATCTCAGCTCTGATTTCGTCATCTACACCCCACATGACCTTTGGCGGGGCAGTTATGCCGTATTTCTCCAGATAGGGGAATATGAGGTTTTCTTTTCTGCTGTAATGTTTGTCAACTTCCCAAAGCAAATTAAATGCTTCAATGAGTTTCTCTACATTGCTGTTGCTGTCATCAGCTTTGAACGCTTCCAATTCTTCATTTATTCTGCCCTTCAGCAGTTTCTCAATCTCCCTGTTTTCCAACATAAAGGTGTGTAAAGGATGCCCCGGAGTTTTCTCAATTTCCTGTATATCTTCCTTATGTATCTCCTCTATGGAACCTTTAAATACTGCGGCATGGACATCGCATAGTCTCTGAACCTCTTGTACCGGCATACCTTCGGCTATAAGAGCTCCCTCCATCTCGGATATTTCGCTGGCTGATACATCCTTTATGAGCTCAGCAAACCTTTCTTTTACCTCTTCTACGCTTTTTCCCTCATGAAGCTCCATTATCAATTCCTTCAAAACTTTTTTTCTGTATTCTCTGTTATTGATGATTTCACTCATTTTAAACCCTCCCATATAATTTTTTCAACAATGAATAGGTTATATTAATTTTAAGTAACTGCTGGTTAATTATGCTAATAATATGATATCCTATGGAAAATTATTTTTCTGTAATATATATTACCATTTGAAGAGGCTGTTGCAAACATCATTTTTGACATACTGAATGCTGGAAATATACATCATTCCCTTTGCTCCTTCAGAATAACAAGTCCAATGAATTATGCAACAGCCTCTCCATATCATTACTTCAGGCCCAGTGCCTTTCTTTTTTTCATTATATGGGCTTCTATGCCATCAGCGGCTTCCTTTGGATCATCGCCTAATCCAACCTTTCCTCCTGTTAAGCCTTCCACATCTTCGGTAAGAAGCTTCACAAGTCCCGGAGCTCCTGTGATAAAGGGAACTGGAGACAAATGAGTGTAGGCTCCGTAGGCTATAGCAAACACACCGTCTATTGTAGCCTTTTGTTCCATCCATTCAGGAGCTGTTACAGCTATGGGGAGATCAGGTATATCCAAATCCATATGATCTGCCAATGCTGTGACCAACATGGATATTCTTCCTGTATCTGTGCAGGTACCGAAGCTCAATACGGGAGGAATCTTGAGCATGTTGCAAACCTCAGCCAATCCGTCACCAGCAAGCTTGATAGCATCCAGATTGCATAGGCCTGCTACTTCCAAGCCATGGTTTCCGCAGCCACCGCTGACCACCAGTATATCTCTTCTTATCAACTCCTTTGTTATATTAACCGTATTCCAATCGTGAGGACCATTTCTCAAAGTAGCGCAGTTTGCTAAAGCCACAATACCTTTTAGTTTTCCTTCGCTTATGACCTTTACAAGAGGATCTAGGTTGTTCCCTAGCGCATTTAGCACAGCTTCTGTAGAAAATCCAGCAATAGCTTTCTGTTTCATTTTTGGAACTTTAGGCTGTATCTTGCCGTGTCTCTTTTTGAAGTTCTCAATAGCCAAATTTATTAATGAATCAGAAACTGTGTCTACCTCTTTTGGATTATAGTCAAATCCATATTTTAACCCTGGTATTCTCACTATGTCGTTTACGCTTACCAAGGTAAACTGGTATTTCTCTGCATATTGATCGATATGAGGCGGTGAGCAGTTCTCTTCCATGGCAAATACATCCACAGCTCCCGTTGCCAGAAGCGGCTCTATGGCAAGCCAGTTACCCATAAGCCCTACAAACACATCATCTATATCAAATCTCTGGAGCAACTCCTGCCCTGTTTCTATAGATCCTACTATGCGAAGCCCCTTTGCTCCTGCAGCTTTTGCTCTGCCCTGGACTTCCTGTGTCTTGGATTTTTGCATGGTAGCTACTCCAAGCCATGGCTGATGTCCGTTAAAAACAATATTGATATAGTCCGGATCCATTATGCCCAAGTCAACCTCAACCTCATGGGGTTTTGGAGTGCCAAAGAGAATATCCTGTACCATCTCAAGACCTATCTGGGCATTATATATGGTAGACAATCCAAGTCTTAATGATTTGGTGGCTAAGGATACAAAATCTCCATCAACATTGGTCAAGCAGCTGGCTACACAATCCTGTATTTCATATATGACTCCCGCAGGATATATGTCCAAACTTCTCCATACCTCTTTTCTCTTTCTGGGAGCAAATACTTCCACCATCATATTAGGTCTGTCATAGTCGGTATGAAGTTCTTCAAAAAGCAAATCAGCAAGCTTTATTGCCATCTTATTTGTATCCAAATTTGTGTCGATACCCAGCATTTTGGACATCCACCTAAGCTTCTCCACATCGGTTATTTTAAAGGGAGTTTCTCCCTTGGCTGTAGCCTTTAAAGTTCTGAATGCCTGATAGGCATGATGTCCATAGGTGCCGGCTCCCATAATGTTATGTAACAGAAATTCTCTCATAGCCATAGCATCAGGCCCTATGCCGCACACACCTCTGGTTTGGCCTCCCTTTTCGCTTATTCTGCAGGGTCCCTGAGAACAAAGCTTACAGCTTAACCCCTCCAGACAAAATTTACAGCGTATTTTTTCCTGCAATGCATAACGGTCGAAAACATTGGATAAGCCATCTTCTCTGATCCTTATTAGCATTTCCTCTACAGAATCATGATAGCTTACTCTACCTTCAGTTTTTTCCAATATTGTTTCACCCATAAAAAATACCCCTTTCATTAGTATTCAACTTAAGTTTACCAATAAAGGGGTTTTCTTATTCTTATTTAATCATAACTCTGCGACTTATACCGCTGGCAATATCCTGTATATCCAGTACCTCATCTGATAGATTTGCTTCATAAACACTCTTTGGCATGCCATATACTGCACAGGTTCTTTCACTCTGGGTTATAACATAGCATTTAGCTTTCTTCTTCAGTTCCCTCAGACCATCGGTGCCATCCTTGCCCATACCTGTCAGAACTACCGCCAACATATTTAGATTAAAGAATTCCTCAGCCAGGGATTTGAACAACACATCGGCAGCAGGCTTAACTCCATTTACTGTAGGAGTGTCTTCCAACTTTATTGTCATTGTATTGGAAGGAGATTTGGTTACGGTCATGTGCTTGCCGCCCTTTGCTATATAAATATGGCCTGCTCTAGGTATATCTCCATCTTTGGCTTCAGATACCTTCAGCTTGGAAATATTGTTCAGCGAGTTGGCAAAAATCGTAGTAAAATCAGCAGGCATATGCTGAACAATAAGTACAGGAACACCTAAATCAGCAGGCAGTTTGCTGCAAACATCATATAAAGCTTTAGGACCTCCTGTAGAAGAAGCTATAAGCACCAAATCAATTTTAAATTTGGTTATCTGCCTTTCTATATTAGAAGTTTTGGAAACTACATCAGGCTCCTTTTCAACATCCAATTGCTTCGGTGTTGTTGGTCTCTCCTTTTCAGTTTTTGCTTTTCCAACACTTGCAGCTGTTTCCTTACTGCTTATACTATAATATTTGTTGATGATTATGTAGTTAAAAAGCACCTTCAGATAGCTGGTTATGCTCAACAAATTTCTTTGCCAATCATTTCCTCTGGGTTTGGATATAAAGTCCAAAGCTCCAATTTCCAATGCTGTTACAGTAAGTGCATTGTCAGAATTGTCAGCAGAGCTTATCATTATCACTTTTATGTCTTCATGGCTTTCTTTTATTCTGCGCAAAACATCTATACCATTTATACCCGCCATGTTTATATCCAGCAAAACCACATCAGGAGTTTTTTGCTTAAGGATACTCAAGCATTCATTTCCATCGGCAGCAACAGCTTGAACTATGGCTGCACCAGTTCGTTCTACAGCATCACTTATAAACTTGCGAAATAGAGCAGAGTCATCTACTATCATTACATTTAATTTCTTCATATCTTACTACACCTGCTTATAAGTATTGTAATACTATAATATACGTAAAACAAAAAAGCTGCAAGCATCTGCAGCTATACAATCATATGGTGCGCCATCGGGGATTCGAACCCAGGACCCACTGATTAAGAGTCAGTTGCTCTACCAGCTGAGCTAATGGCGCATTAAATTTTAATGTCGTCGCAACCGACTATTACATTATACAAAATATATAATAATATGTCAACTAATTAAAATTGATTTTTTTTGTTAGTCTTCAAACTCTATCTCTATGGTTTCATAGCCGAGATTTCTCAAAAATTCTTCTAAAAATATTTTAATGTTGTTGTTTGTATCTATTAGAAAACCCTTTTCTACAAGCTTAGACTCAATATTTACTTTTTCTTCTGAAAGCTGGTTAAAAATATCCTTTATACTTAAGTTATTAAATATTGAATTCTTTTCATCATAAACATACACACTTTTCTCATCTATCACATGGTCAAGTATCTTAGAATTTTTCAGCTTTATTTTTATAGTTTTTCCCTCATTGAACAATATCTCCATATCCTCAGCATTTATACCGGCCTTTAAGTATCCATCATATTTTATCAAATATGATTTTTCAGTAAAAGGTACTTGGAAATCCTTGATTTTCAAATTGTCTTTAAATGCCAATACGTTGCTGTAAAAATATTTATTTGATGACATTTCCCAAAGTCTTTCAACTCTTTCCATTATGACTGTAGAGTCTTCAATTGTTTGGTTCTCAACTTCTATAATTGGTTCAGGAGTTTTCTGACTATCAACTAATTTATAAGCCAAAAATAAGATGGCCAAAATCAAAGCTAAGATTATTATTGTCTTCATTGATATAATATTTTTTAAATTCATTTACTCAAAACTCCTCACAAATTGCTACAAATATCTTAATAAATAATATTACAATGAACCCCACATTATCTCACCATTTACTATTGTCGCAGCTATTTCAACATCTTTTAATCTGTCATGTTCTATTTCAAATATATCTTCACTCAGCACAGTAAAATCAGCTAGTTTGCCTTCCTTGATTGAGCCCTTCATTTTTTCTTCAAAGGAGGCATAGGCAGCTCCCAAAGTAAATCCAAATAAAGCCTCTTCTACAGAAATTTTCTGCTCAGGCAGCCAGCCATTCTCTGGGCAGCCAGCAAGATCCTTCCTGGTCACCGCTGCATAAATGCCATGCATAACATTACAAGGCTCTACAGGACAATCAGATCCAAAGGCTACATTAACACCTTTGTCTATAAGTGTTTTCCAGTTATAAGTCCACTTGGCCCTTTCAGTTCCTATTCTGTCTTCTACTATATGAAGATCATAATCCAAGAAAATAGGCTGTACATGAGCTATAACATCTAACTCTCTGAATCTTTCCAAAAGCTTTTCATCTGTTATCTGACAATGCACTATAGAATGCCTTACATTCTTCCCAGGCATTGTTTTCTTTGCCTTCTCTATGCTTTCAAAAGCCATATACATTGCCTTATCGCCAATGCAATGTATTGCGACGCTCATATCCCTTTCGTGGGCATAAAATACAAGCTTATCCAGCTCATCCTGAGTATAAGTTGCTATTCCATAATTTCCTGAGGAATCGTTATACTCCTTCGTCAGATATGCTGTCCTGGCACCTAGAGAGCCATCTGTCAATATTTTCAAGGGACCTAATTTGAATTGTTCATCCCCCCAATGGCAATAGTACCCTTTATCATAGAAACTCATTAGTTTATCCATGGTAGGCAGCAAGCATTGCTCATACAATCTAATTTTCATTTTGCCTTCTGATACCAATTCCCTGTAAGCCTCAATCACATCTTCATATCCTGCGCCTGCAGCCGATTCCAAATCATCGCTTTGTACAGAAGTTAACCCATAGGACAATGCTTTCTCTTGAGCAGCCATTATTGCATCCTTAATGGATTTAATATCATCCTTTGGCATTCCCTCTTTTATCAGTTCTATTGCATTCTCTCTGAAAATTCCATTGGGCTCTCCATTATGATCCAGGTCTATGGATCCGCCTTCCACCTGCTTAGTATGCCTGTTTATGCCACACAGTTCCAGGGCTTTGCTATTGACTACCACAGCATGTCCACAGGCTCGGGTAATCACAATTGGGTGTTCTTTTGATATATCATCCAAATCATATCTCGTTGGAAATACTTTTACATCAAAATGATCCTGATTCCAACCTCTGCCAAGAACCCATCGTCCAGCCTCTATAGAGTTTTCTTTTATAAAGTCTGTTATTAAAGCTTTTAGATTCTCTATGGACTTGGCAACGCTTAAATCTATGGATTTCATAAAAAAACCCAGATTTAAAAGATGCATATGGCTGTCTATAAATCCAGGTACCATTAGCCTGCCTTTTAAATCAATGACTTGTGTGTCATCATCTTTATACCGTAATACATCATCATTGCTTCCAACAAATATGATTTTCCCATCAGACACAACTACCCCTTCAGCAAAGGGTTTTTCCCTCTCCATTGTGGCTATCTTGCCATTTGAAAATATTTTTTTCACCTTAACGGCTCCTCTCATTTAGAATCAAGAAGATAATAACTTTATTGCATCTTGTCTTGGCAAGGGTTTACTGAATAGATATCCCTGCACCATATCACAATTATAGCACTTAAGGTACTTCAATTGTTGTTCTTCTTCTACCCCTTCTGCAACAACTTCAAGTCCCAGATCATGAGCAAGACTAATTATGGTGCCTGTCAAGCAGCTTTTGTCACTATCATGCATAATATTATCTATAAATGATTTATCAATCTTAAGAATATCGATTGGCAATTCTCTGAGATATGTCAAGGAAGAATATCCTGTGCCAAAGTCATCCAAGGATATCCTTACTCCTAACTTCCTTAATCCTTTTAACTTTTTCAAATTAAGTTCAATGTCCTCAATCAAAAGGCTCTCTGTTATCTCAAGTTCGAGGGAAGATGGCTCCAGCCCCTTTTCTTTTAGGATACTATCTACCATATTTACAAAGTTCTCCTGCTTCAGCTGTATAACAGAAACATTGACAGAAATGCTTATATCCCTGTGACCCATATCATATAAATTCTTTATAAATTCACAGGCCTCCTTGAGGACCCATTCTCCAAGAGGAATTATAAGTCCTGAAGTCTCCGCAATCTCTATAAAATCCGCTGGAGAAACAAATCCATGCTCAGAACTGTTCCATCTCAGTAATGCTTCAAACCCTTTTATTCTGCCTGATACAATATGGTACTGGGGTTGATAATATAATAAAAACTCATTATTTCCTATGGCATTTTTCATGCTGTTTTGGATTTTCATCTTCTTTACTATGCTTTCATTCATGCGGTCATTAAAGAAAACATAATTTTCTTTTCCTGCAGCCTTAGCAGCATACATAGCAATATCAGCACATTTCAATAAGTCATTAAAATTCTCTCCATTGTCAGGATAAAGGGCAATGCCTATACTAGTAGATACATTAATTGGCGAGTCCTCTATATAAAAGCTTGTCTCGAAAGTTTTTAATATTTTATCTGCCAGCATTTCAACTTCAGATATGTCTTCATAAGCATCTGTGATGATCATGAACTCATCTCCGCCTAGCCTGCCAGCCACATGGTTTTCTCCTACAACTTTTTTAATATTTTGAGCAGCGACAGCCAACAGCTTATCACCCATATAGTGGCCAAATGTATCATTGACAAACTTGAAATTATCTATATCCATATAAAGCATAGCTGATTTGCTTTGCTTCTGAAGAATATTATTATTGAAATGGTTCTCTAGATTGATGCGATTAGCTAATCCTGTGAGAGGATCATAGTATGCCAGGTTATGAATTTTCTTCTCCTTTTGGGATAACTCTTCATACTGCTCCCTCAAAGTCTCCTCGGATGCGTATAATTCCTCATATAGAGATGTCAACTCCTCATGGCTTTCCACCAGTTCTTTCTCCATCTTTATTCTTTCGCTTATGTCAATTCCTATTATCTCTATATATTCATAATCATAATCCTCTAGAAAATTCAGATTGCAGACCATATATACTACATTTCCATCAGAACTCTTCAAAGACAGCTCCAGACTGCTTAGCTGTTCTCCTGTATTAAGGTGGTGCATAAGCTTATCATAGGAATCAATGGAATCGGAGGCAACAATATCTGAAAGCTTCATAATCCCTATTACCTCAGCTTTATTATAGCCAAGCTTTATTTCAGCATGTTTATTGTATTCATATATAACACCATGTTTATCTACATATAGAATGACTAAGTTTGCTGTATCTATGGCAGCCGTCGCTGCGTTTCTCTCGATCTTCAAACTTTTCCTCAAAATCCTGATGTAGAATTGCGCTGCAGAAAAGATCAATATTATTAACAGAAGTAAAATGCCTACAAAGGAATATACCTGATTAATACTTCTGAAAACCTGAGATCTGGGAGCGGATATGCCAAAATACCAATCTGTGCCTGGTATCTTTGCGTAACCAGCATATCTTTTTGTACCATCAAATATGTATTGGCCTGCACCTTTTTCACTTCTTTGCATATTAATAAAGAAATCATACATGCTCTTGTCATATCCTAATTTATTCCAATCTAAAAGTATATTAACTCTATTTCTTACCTGTTCTCTTATTTCATGAGCTATTGTAACGCCCATACTGTCGATTATGTATGACCTTCCATATTCCCCTAGTCTAATTCCGTCGGTTATTGCGGATAAGATTTCAACATCTTGAGTAGAGTATAAGACTCCTATTATGTCTCCGTCGTAAATTATTGGCACAGCAAAAGTAATAACCAGAGTATTATCCACTCTACTTACTAAAGGATCCGAGATATTGGTTATGCCTTGTTTAGCCAGCTTGAAGTAATCCCTATCACCTACATATAAACTAACACCTTCTGTGGTCAAGGAATTCCCCGAAAGATCCGCAATGCTCATTCGTGCAAAACCTTTTCTGTCAACCTGGTTTTTCAATATTTGTATTTTTTCTTCTATTGATATATTTGGATTTTTAATGGATTCTTCTGCAGCTATAGTCTCAATGACTTCCAAGCTTCCTTTCAGGTTGCTTTCCACAGCCTTAGCACCCAGAACTGCAATTTGGGTGAGAGATTCTGAAATGTTAGAAATGATTGCATTGGACGCAAAGTAATAAATAATACCGCCTATAATAACAGAAAAAATCAAAATAGCTATACTACTTACCACTATAGCTTTTCTTTTCATGGGGGTTCTCATATAACCACTCCCTTTTTACAAGAGCACCATCAGTTACTTCGCACACAGAATATTATTTAGATTATACCAAATATCGTCAAAAAAGTGAATAATATTTACAATATCTCGCGAAAATTGTAAATATTATTCACTCTGTTAGGGAATTTGACAATTTAAAAATTATTTTGAAATAATTCTGTTACTAATTATACATCATATTTTCAATAATATCTATGTGTTTTTTGTAAATTCATTTTTGCATTTAGGACAGGTAATGCGAATTCGACCTTTACCCCTTGGCACTCTCAGCTTTTGCCCACATTTGGAACATTTGAAGTAACGATATGTCTTATATCCTTTGATGCGGTTTAAAGATTGCATCAGTTTTATGCTGATGGGGCTCCACCACTTCAAAAATCTCATATTTTCTTCTCTTCGTTTGTTAATGTTCTTAGAAAATACCCTTGCATAAGACAGTATAAGTATTATCATGGCAAATGTGTTTATTATAACAGATCCAATTAGTGAACTTATAAGTAAAAGTATAATGGAAAGCAAAAACATGGCATTTGATAGTTGATCAACACCATAGCGTCCTATCATCATTCTCCTAAACCAATTCATATCTGCTACACCTCATTAACAATATTATTAGCTATATAAACTGCATCCTATCTTAGTTTTTCTTCTTCAATATCCTTATTTTTTAGCCTTACAGTTGCCGATTCCCTAATGAGATTATATATAACAGAACACAATGGAACAAAAATAAGCATTCCAAATATTCCAAGTACACTTCCACCAAATATTACTGCAACAAATACCCATATAGCCGGTAAACCTATTGAACTTCCTACAACCCTGGGATAGATTAAATTACCCTCAATCTGCTGCAAAATAATTATAAACACAATGAACCATATAGCTTTCATTGGAGCTATCATAAGAATCATAAAAGCACCTGCAGCTGCACCAATAAATGCACCTACCAATGGAATTAAAGCAGTAAATCCTATGAGCATTGAAACTGTCATAGCATGTGGGAAGCCTAATATGAGCATACCAATAAAACAAAGGAATCCAAGGATGACAGCCTCAGTAAATTGTATAATCACAAAGCTGTGAAATGTCTTATAGGATAACCTGGATACATAAGCAATCCTATCTGCCTTGGGTTCTGGCAAATATGCATATATCAGTTTTTTAGCCTGATATGTCAGCTTCTCTTTGGATGTTAGTATGTATACTGCAAATATCAGGCTTACTACCACAGTAAATGTGCCGCTGAAAATGGTGGAAACTGCTGAAAAAGCCGAACCTAATACTGTGGAAGTTCCGCTCTTAACAAAGTTTGCAGCAGAGGTTGCTATTCTCTCCCAATTAAGCTGTAGGGAAGCTATCCACTGCTTCAACTCAGGAAGCTGAACCGACCATTTTTCTATCCATTGCTGAATCCTTGCTAGAAATAATGGGGCAGTATTCTTTATGATGGCAAATGTGCCTATTATTTCAGGAATCACCAGAAAAGCCACAAGAAATAAGATGGCTAATACCAATAGAACAGACAAAAGAAGACATGCAGGTCTGCGGATTTTTTGAACTATCAGCTTTCTGGATGAAGGGAAAAATATGCTCTCCAGCATCTTCATGGGTACATTCAAAATAAAGGCAATAACTAGACCTATTATAAATGGTGATAATAAGCCAAAAATCCCCTTGATATAATTTATTACAGAAGGCAGATTTTGCAATGCTAAATAAAATATTATTGAAATCAAAGCAATAAGCAATATTTTTTTCATGTTTTTCACTGATAAATCCACATCAATCACTCTATTCTTATTTTGATTATTGAAAACACTAGTTTGCAACATAATGTTATTCTTAATGCTAGATTTTGTCAACATCATCTTTCTTTAATTTCTTTCTGTGCCTTACACATTCGGTAAGCAAGTATTCAATCTGGCCGTTCAAGGATCTAAAATCATCTTCTGCCCAAGCTGTTAACTCTTCCCAGAGAGAGGGCGATAATCTCAACAGCACTTGCTTTTTATCCTTTTCTTTTTTTGCTTCTTTGCTATCCATAAATCATTGCCCTCCTCTACATATTCTAATATAAGGATCCACTGTTCACTATGGGCTGAGCATCCTTATTGCCGCAGAGTACAACTAGCAAATTGCTCACCATGGCAGCCTTTCTTTCCTCATCGAGCTGTACAATATCATTTTCGCTGAGCTTGGCAAGGGCCATCTCCACCATGCCTACTGCTCCTTCAACAATCATCTGTCTAGCATCTATTATAGCTGAAGCCTGCTGCCTCTGGAGCATGGCTGCAGCAATTTCCGGAGCATAAGCCAGGTGGGTTATCCTGGCTTCGATGATTTCCAAACCTGCAATCTCAACCTTAGATTGAATCTCTTCCTTTAACTTTTCTGCAACTTCCTGACTGCTTCCCCTTAAAGACTTCTCATTATCTTCATTTGATGCATCATAAGGGTAAAGTCTTACAATATTTCGCAGTGCAGAATCGCATTGGATGGAAAGGTATTCGGTATAATTATCAACATTGAATACTGCCTTTGCCGTATTAACAACCTTCCATATGACAACAATCCCTATTATAATAGGATTCCCTAATTGATCATTTATTTTCTGCTTGTCATTGTTTAATGTCATGGTTTTCAATGAAATCTTCTTGCTTCTGGCAGATAATGCAGCAGCTTGAGCTGCTCCTTTATCTGGTGATACCAGTGTTTCCGCAACAATTTTCCCTGTAGAAGTTGATGGAAGTGCAGGATTAACAGCCACAGTAAATGGATTTACAAAGAAGAAGCCTTCTCCTTTCAAGGTCCCATAGTATTTGCCGAAAAGGGTTAATACAAGGGCTTCATTGGGCTTTAACACCTTCAAACCTATGAATATTATAGGCCCCACTATTATGAAATACATCAAAGAAGCAATTAATAGAACTATACCTGCTGCAGTGCTGCTCCTTTCATCTATGAGATTGATACCTGAAATAAAACCAACTACAGAAGCAATCATGAGTATGATATTCAGTATTAAAACAGGTAATCCACTTACTGATTTTGCTTCTATCTCTTCATAGTGTAGTACTTTTTTGTCTCCATTTATATTATTTGCCATCTTAAAGAACTCCTTTCTATTACCTTGTATGATATCATTTTGATATCACTTTTATATTATTATAATATATTTAAAATGTCAATACTTGCCATGTGAATATATGCCTCTTATTTTTAAAAGCTGTTTTAAATATTGATACAAGCAATGCCTTATGTTTAATAATTTATTTGTTGACTGCACAATATATATATGATACTTTAAAAATGTATCAAAGAATGAAAGGATGGTATTGATGTCGGTAAGCTCTGTAAAGGTGATTTTAAACTAAATATAGTTCATAGGGTATCCATTGAATAAACAGGATTCATTCCTGTCTATTTGTTGTACCCTTTATTGGACATTACCTTACAGACTGCTTCATAACCATAAATATTATACATGGCACGGCAAGGTATGTTTGTCGTGCTATTTATTTTAGATTATTACCCGCAGGAGCATTCTGCCTTATACGGGCAAGGTATGTCCTTTGCGGGTTTTTATTTACAGGGAGGGGTAATAAATGACAAATAAAATGTTTGAAACATTGGAATATAATAAAATCCTCAATATGATGGAGGAATACGCTCTATCAAATAAGGTCAAGGAAGAAATTCGAAACCTTGAACCCTATCTCAGTGAAGAAAAGGTATTGCTAAGCTTAAAAGAAACAACAGAGGCAAAACTCATTATTGAACAATGGGGCAACCCACCTCTGGCAGCTTTGAATGATCTTGAGAAATCCCTTAGCCTACTGGGTAAAGGAATACTCCTGATGCCGGAGCAGTTAGAGAGCATCGCCCAATTTCTCACTGCCTGCAGAAGGTTAAAGGCATATCTTAAAAAAGCAGAAAATATATCTTCCGTTGTAGCTTCATATGGCGATTCCATCTACGACTTATCTGAGATAGAGGATGAAATAAACATGGCTATCCGTGGCAGTGAGATTGACGATAAGGCTTCACCCAAACTTGGGGACATAAGAAGAAAAATTATAAATGCAGGAGCTCAAATAAAATCAAAACTGGATTCTCTTTTGCGAAACAATAAAAACTGGTTTTCAGAGAGCTTTGTGTCTATCCGCAATGAGCATTATACATTACCAGTAAAAAAGGAGTATAAAAGACAAGTGGATGGCACTGTCATAGATGTTTCCCAAAGTGGTAATACCTACTTTATCGAACCTTCTTCCACAAGGAAGTTGCAGGATGAAATAGCCCTGCTCCGTATAGAAGAAGAAAATGAAGTAAGACGAATTCTGTATACACTAACAGCTTTGGTTGAAGAGCACATAACATCAATTAACATCAATATAGAAGCAATGGAAAGCCTTGATTTCATATTTGCCAAGGCTAAGCTCAGCATTGCCATGAAGGCAGTGGAACCTGAGATTACTTCTGAGAAAAAAATCGTCATAAAAGAAGGACGCCATCCTCTTTTGAAATCAGAAAATATCGTGCCCCTTGATTTTCATATAGGGAATAATGTGCAAGGTGTTGTAATCACTGGTCCCAACACAGGAGGGAAAACTGTAGCATTAAAAACCATTGGGTTGCTATCAATAATGGCTCAAAGCGGACTGCATGTACCTGTAGAATATGGATGCTTTTCCATGAATAATTATGTGCTCTGTGACATCGGTGACGGACAAAGCATAACCGAGAATCTGTCCACTTTTTCATCACACATAACTAATATAATCCAAATCCTTGAACTGGCTGATGATCAATCCCTGGTTTTGCTGGATGAACTAGGCTCAGGTACCGACCCAGCTGAGGGTATGGGTATAGCAACTGCTGTTTTGGAAGAACTATGCAGTAAGAACTGCCTCTTCGTTGCAACCACTCATTATCCGGAAATAAAGGAGTTGGCAAAAAATAATCCGGGAATGATAAACGCAAGAATGGCCTTTGACAGAGAAAGCTTGCAACCGTTATACAAGCTGGAGATTGGAGAAGCAGGGGAAAGCTGCGCTCTATATATAGCCAAGCGATTAGGGCTTCCACAGCATATGATAGAAAGGGCCAGCATTGCTGCATATGGAGAAGAAAAGGTGAATCCCTCATTGAACGAAATTCCGCTCAATAAAAGTAAACAGGTTCAAAAATCTGCAAGAAGAGTTAAAACTTCAAATGTTAAGCAAAGTCCCTCCAATACAGCAGAAATAAGTTTTACCATCGGTGATAGCGTCATGGTCTATCCTCAAAAGGAAATAGGCATAGTATATCAGAAAGCCAATGAAAAAGGCGAAGTTGGGGTGCAGATAAAAAAGAAAAAGCTTCTAATCAATCATAAAAGGCTTAAACTTCGTGTACCTGCATCTGAACTTTATCCTGAAGATTATGATTTCAGTATTATTTTTGATACCGTTGAGAATCGAAAAGCAAGACATAAATTGGAGCGTAAACACGACCCCAAACTGATAATCAAGATAAAGGATGAAAAAGATATACTAAAGTAAATTAATTTATTTCATAATACTTCTTTAAACTAGTTACTAATAAATATGCCATGGTGCTTTTATATAATGTTATGAAAGCAAAGATAATAAAAGGTAGTTATCTTAGACAAGGATAGCTGCCTTTTATATATTTTTCCCAGTTACTTCCTTTAACAATTCAACTACAAGTTTTTTATCTCCAATAAATACAGGAACAGCAGTTATTATATAAATACTGTCATCTACATACTCTATTTTTATAAAAACATCGTCCTCATTGTATGCTTTTATGGAAATGCAATTTTCGCAAGCCTCCTGCCTTTTCCAGAATTCATAACATTGGAGGTCTGATTTACACAACTTGCCTATCTTAAGATCTAAAACCTCATTCTTTATAGGATCCACAATTCGGATAAAATCATACATTTTTTCAATGGCATAAATTCTATCCAGTATTGCATTGAATTCCTTCATATGCTCATAACCCAGCACATTCTTTATGTAGATATTCTTTTTTAGTTCTTCATATATCAGCTCATCAAGCTCCTGGCTCTTTCTTACCAGTTCATTGGTATCACAATTTTCTGAGGATATCATTGTATTGATTGTATCTCTTAACTGTTCCATTCTGCTTTTATACATATCCACCACCCTTTCAAAATACTCAATTAATTACATATCATACTGCAAAATCCTACAAGTTGTTTTTTGCTGAAATATTCACTATGTTCACATTTTATTTACCATATATAGAGTAGTCAGCAATTTCACTGACTGCTTATATCGATATTGACGCCACTGCAAAACTCAGTGTTGGCTCTTCTATATTGAGACTAATGTAACTTATAGAAATTTGATTTATAAGGGAGGATTTTATATGGATTTGAGGCAGGGATGTTTAAGAAAACGGCGCAAGGTTATTCGGTGAACTTCCCTGGCATAGCCTTGCGCCTATTATATATGAATTATAATGATTCTAATAATTGTTCAATATTGGATATGTTTATAAACTTTTTCTTATTATCTACAGCTTTTCTAACTTTATTGGGCAACGATGCTTCGCCAAATACTATAGATCCTTCAATTATTCCATCTTTTAAAAAGAACTTAATGTACCTTCCATGCTCTTTGTCAGATTGTTGGAAAACATCACAATCTTCACATAATATGTTTCCTATAGTGAATAAGGTAATACCAGGTATCTTAAGCTGTGTGTGAGGTTTAATATCTTCATATACTATTGGCTTTCCTGCTGCATTGCTTCCAGCCACTTTACCCTGTGATATAGCTATAGGCCATATGCAGAAATTATTTCCTTTGTATTCTGCTGCATCTCCTGCTGCATATATCCCTTCTATATTGGTTCTCATATACTCATCAACTTTTATGGCTCTGCCAATATCCAGTCCTGTATTATGGAAAGGGGCTATATTTGCTCTTACCCCCATGGAAAGTATTACAAAGTCAGTATCTATAACTCTGCCGTCCTTCAATTTAACCTTTGTTATTACATCATCTCCACAGAATTCTTCTGTCTCTCCGTTGAGATAAACATTAATTCCTTTGGATCTAAGGGCATCCAGCAGCAGTGATGATGCAATATTATCTGATTGTCTTGGAAGCAGCCTTTCATTTCTTTCTACTATGTTTACCTCACACCCAAGCTGTTTTATGGAATAAGCAATTTCCAGTCCTAGCAACCCTCCACCTATTATTGTACATGCTCTTTTATTCTTAGCCAGGCTAATAACATTATCAGCATCATGGATAGTGCGTATTGTAACAACATTTTTCAAATCAATACCCTTAATAGGTGGTCTAAAAGGACTGGACCCTATAGCTATTATAAGTTTATCGTAATAATAACTGCCTTTATCCGCTAACACCGCTTTTTTATTAATATCAATTCCGGTAACTCTTGTTTGTTTTATAAGATTTATTCTGTTTTTTATATACCAGTCATCACCATAGGGAGTCATTTCCTCAAAACTGGTTTCGCCTGATATGTAGTGTGGTATTCTCGT
>NZ_JAWLCK010000047.1:0-21107 GCF_041687175.1 Lutispora sp. | reverse complement strand
GTTCAGGACTAAGCTGCCTTTGGAGGACACAGCATACAGGAAGAAAAAATAGAGGTATAAAAAGCTGTTCAGCGAAAATTGCTGAACAGCTTTTTAGGTAAGTGTTAGGCTTCTTCTTGAAAAGTTCTAAAGAGCAGTGATGCTATAATACTTACAATACATACAGCCGCAACAGGCTCTTGGAAGATATACTGGAGAAATACAGGAAATCTTGATTTTATTGCTGCTGGCAGGTTTCCAACACCGTATCCAAGGCCAAATGTGATACCTACAATTAAATTATTTATATCATTGAATCCTGCCTTAGCTATCATTTTTATGCCATTTAAAAGGATCATGGCAAATACTGTGATGACAGCACCACCTAAAACACTGTTGGGCATTGCGGAGAAAACAGCTCCTATTTTGGGGAAGAACCCAGCTAATACAAGTATTGCGGCACCTGTAGCTATGCAGAAACGGTTGACAATTCCCGTCATAGCCACTATACCTGCATTTTGCCCAAAAGCAGTGTTGGGAAGGGTGTTAAATACTGCTGCAACCTGTGAACCTACAGCATCTGCCAATAAGGCTCCTGACGTTTCTTCAGGTGTTGCATCTCTATCGAAGGCAGCTATTGTGATGCCACTGGTATTACCAATGGTTTCAAGGCCTGATACAATATATAATGCTATAAAGGATATCAAGATATCCCAGCGAAGTATAGGTTTGAAATAAAGGGGCATAGGTATGCTTATCCAGTCTGCATTTGCTATAGTGCTGAAGTTTACCATATTTGTGACAATTGCCAGGATATACCCTACTATTATCCCTACTAATATGGAAGAGGCTTTCAATACGCCCTTTGCATATTTATTGATAAGGATAATAGTGAGAAATACAGAGAATCCCAGGAAAAGATTAATGGGATTAAATTCTTCCGGTGTTTTAGGGGAACCTATGAAGTAATTGGCACCTGTGGACAAAAGCTTGATTCCAATGGTAATCAGAACAGAACCTACTACCAGCGGAGGGAAGAATCTTTTCAGATATTTAATGAAAATACCCATAAGTATTTCTACAAATCCACCAAACAAGCAGCCTCCAAGTACTATACTCAAAGCTACATTTGGAGCCAGCCCTTCATTTCCTACAAGGTTCTCTCCTATGGCCTGCATTGTAGGCACAAAGGCAAAGGCGGTACCCATAACAATAGGAAGCCTTGCACCTATTCTGAACTTTCCAATTCTAATAGGATAAAGCTGTACGAAAGTTGTTAGGCCAGAAACGAACATAGCACATTGGATCATGATAACCCTATCAGCGGGGGTCACACCAAGGACACCTGTAAGCACAAATATAGGAGCAAGGTTGCCTGTAAACATTGCCAAAATATGTTGAAGACCTAATGGTAATGCTTTTCCCAAAGGAGGTCGACCGTCTAATTGATATAATAAATCGTTTCTATCCCCCTGGCTTCTACTGCTTCTTGCCATAGTTATCTCCTCTTTTCTGTTCAGAATATAGAGTGGGGGTTAGATCCCCCACTGAATGATTATTATTTATATCCTCTCCTGACATTGTTTTTTGCAAGTTGAGAAAGAACCTCCTGAGGATTCTGAACCTTGGCCAGAAAAATCATAGCCGCAATTATATATGGTTTATAGCTTGCTTCTTTATATAAAGGAACTCTGTAACGATCAAATACAGAAGCTTCAACTTCTCCTTCTTTGCAGCTTACACCTGTTATATCTGCAGGCAGACAGTGCATATATAGAGCTTTACCATCTTTGGTTGTCTTCATTAACTTCTCTGTGCACTCCCAGTCCTTATGTTGAGCATTTTGGGCCAGAAGTTCTTTTTCTAAAGCTTTAATACCGTCAAAGTCTCCATTTCCATAGAGATTGGTTCTTTTCTCCATAGCCGCAAAGGGAGCCCAGCTCTTCGGATATACTATATCGGCATTTTCAAAGGCTTCTGCCATATTATTTGTTTTGCGATAGCTTCCACCCGAAGCCTGAGCATTTTTCTTTGCCACCTCTTCAACCTCGGGCATCACTTCATATCCTTCTGGATGGGCCAACACAACTTCCATACCAAAGCGAGTGAATAGTCCGATTATGCCCTGGGGTACGGAAAGGGGCTTACCATAGGATGGGGAATATGCCCATGTCATGGCTACTTTTTTTCCTTTAAGGTTCTCAAATCCACCAAAAGTGTGAGCTACATGGAGCAAATCTGCCATGGTCTGAGTCGGGTGGTCTATATCACACTGCAAGTCGACGAGGGTAGGCCTTTGATCTAATACACCTTCCTTATAGCCTTCTTCGACGGCTTTAGCAACTTCCCTCATATATGCGTTGCCTTTACCTATATACATATCATCACGAATTCCTATAACATCAGCCATGAAGGAAATCATATTTGCAGTTTCACGAACGGTTTCTCCGTGGGCTATTTGGGATTTTTCTTCATCCAGATCCTGTACTTCAAGACCTAGAAGGTTGCATGCACTTGCGTAGCTAAAACGAGTACGAGTTGAATTGTCGCGAAACAAGGATATACCAAGCCCGCTATCAAAAATTCGTGTTGATACATTGTTTTCTCTGAGATGTCTCAATGCATCAGCTACAGTAAATACTGCTTTCAGCTCGTCATCGGATTTTTTCCATGTCTCAAAGAAATCATTTTGATACATATCTTTAAAGTTAAGCTCATTGAGCTTATTAACAAATTGCTCTACATTTAACATGTTAAACCTCCTCAATGTTTCTTAAACTATTTTTTCATTTCGTTGACATATATGGTTGGCAATGCAGCATAAACTGCAGCGCATTTTACCAGGTCTGCTTTCCATGTTTTCTCGTTTGGAGCATGGGCTTCTTCTTCTTTACCTGGGCCGAAGCCAATACATGGAATTCCATATCTGCCCATTATAGAAACACCGTTTGTGGAGAAAGTCCATTTATCAACTTTTGGAGTTCCATACATACCTTCATAGGATTTAACCATTGCTTTTGTAGCAGGATGGTCTTCAGGAATAACCCATGTTGGGAAGAAGCAGTCTGTTGGGTAAACAAGATTCTTATAGCTTGGTCTGTCATATTTGTACATTGTAACTTCTGCATTATATTTCTTTACTGACGGCAGAACAGAAATCTCTTTTAGTGCACTTTCATATGTTTCGCCATCTGTCAAACGCCTGTCGATGGATATGGCACACATGTCTGCAACTGCGCAGCGAGATGGTGAATTAAAGAATATTTGAGAGACTGCCAGTGTTCCTTTGCCAAGGAATGGGTCATCCTTGAGCCTGTTGTTTAGATCTTTGACTTCATCCAATATTTCAGCCATTTTATAAATAGCATTGTCTCCACGCTCCGGAGCTGAACCATGGCATGAAACACCTTTGACTTCCACTCGGATTTCCATTCTTCCACGCTGACCACGGTATATATTGCCGTTGGTAGGTTCTGTTATAACAACAAACTCAGGCCTTATCTTATCCTCATTTATGATATACTGCCAGCAAAGTCCGTCGCAGTCCTCTTCCTGTACTGTTCCTGTCACCAGGACTTGGTATTTGTCATTGAGAAGTCCCAAGTCCTTCATTATTTTGGCACCGTATACGCTTGATACTATGCCGCCAAGCTGGTCTGATGCTCCGCGACCTCCTATTTCTTCTTCGTTTTCATATCCTTCATAAGGATCAAATTTCCAATTGCTTTTTTCACCTATTCCAACTGTATCAATGTGTGCATCAAAGGCTATGAGCGTATCGCCAGTACCCATAAAACCAAGGACATTACCCATAGGGTCAATCTCAACTTTGTCAAATTGGAGATCTCTCATTTCCTGGGCTATTCTATTGATAACACCTTCTTCTTCGGTGCTTTCTCCAGGAATTCTTATAAGATCTCTCAAGAACTTAGTCATTTGTGGCAAATAGCTTTCTGAAGTTGCTTTTATTTTTGCAAAATCCATTCTAATTCCCTCTTTCCTGTGTTTTTTTATGATTATTCATAGGATGGATATTCCCCATCCCATACTATACTGCGATATTTATCAGGATCTGTGTCTCCTTCGGTGCTGAAGAAAAGCACTCTGGAATTCTCATCAAGCTTCAAGGCTTCTCTCATATCCTTCAGTTCATCCCTGGTCATGATTGCTGCAAGCAATCCGAGAGTTACAGCCCCGGATTCACCGGAAATAACTCTTTCATCTCCTTTCATAGGATTACCCAACATTCTCATACCCTTTGCAGAAACCCAGTCAGGGCATGAAACAAACATGCTGCTGTAGGATTTAAGGACTTCCCAGCCTATGATGTTTGGTTCTCCGCAGGCCAGGCCTGCCATTATGGTCGGCATGTCACCAGTTACAATTTGAGGTTTCCCATCATTCTGCAGTGCTGATTTGTACAGACATGCTGCTTCATCTGCTTCTACGACAACAGTTGTAGGACAATTATCTTTGAATACAGAAGCGAAAAACCCTTGTACTGCTCCTGCTAATGATCCAACACCTGCCTGAACAAATATGTGGGTAGGCCTTTCGACTCCTAAGGAATTCAATTGCTCCAAGGCTTCTGAAGCCATAGTGCCATATCCTTGCATAATCCAGGCAGGAATATCCTCATAGCCTTCCCATGCTGTATCCTGGACCACAACCCAGCCATATTTTTTAGCGTTTTCCGCTGCGAGCCTTACAGCATCATCATAGTTCATGTCTTGTATTGAGGCTTCTGCACCTTCTTTTCTGATGTTTTCCAGCCTGGTCTGCGATGAGCCCTTTGGCATATATACAACGGATTTTTGCTTTAACTGAGCTGCTGTCCATGCGACACCTCTTCCATGATTTCCGTCAGTTGCTGTAACAAAGGTAATCTCACCCAGTTGTTTTCTTATTTCCTCCGAGGTTAGTTTTTCATAATTCAACTCTGAAATATCCTTGCCAAGCTTTTGAGCAAGGTACTTTGACATGGCATAGGAACCGCCAAGAACCTTGAAAGCATTAAGACCAAATCTATAGGACTCATCCTTTATATATAAGCCTCCAACTCCCAGCTTTTTTGATAAGTTATCCAAGCTAACAAGTGGAGTTTTTGTATATTGAGGAAAGCTTTCATGAAACTTTCTTGCCTTTCCTATTTCCTTTTCACTTAGAAAATCTAAATCCGCCTTTTTGTCAACCTTCATAGTATTAGATTTCCATAGTATTTTTTTGTTCATTAATAATGAATCCTCCTTCCTTTTACAACATTTGCTCTTATGCATTTATTATGCCTAATAATATGCAAATTAATTGTCGAAAACAAAAATTTGATTATATGATTGATAAATAATTATTTTAATGGTAATTTGTAAGCAGCATATAATTATTCAATTATTATCGAATTGACAATTATTTAAATTTCTTTATACCATATAAAAAATAAATGGAAGTATATGTGAACAATTTCATTGTATAAATCTCTCTACTTATCTACATAGTAACAGGTAAATCAACATGCGTTGAAGAATTATTAATGGGAGGAAGTGATTGCATTGAGGATAGTAGGAGTAGCAACAGACTCCAAGATTTATTCTGTTTACATAAAGAAAGGTATTATTAAAGAATGCGGTATAATTATTAAAAAGCTCTATACAGGCAAAAAAATAGGAATTGTAACTGATTCAAATGTTAACAGACTCTATGGAGAAAAGCTCAAAGCCAGTCTTGGGAAGGAAGGCTATGAATCGGTCATTGTAGAGTTTGAGGCGGGAGAGAGCAGCAAGTCTATCAATTCCCTTGAGAAGATTTGCTCCCTTCTTCTCGAGGGTGGCATTACCAGAGGAGATCTGATAGTCACTTTTGGAGGTGGTGTTCCAGGAGATCTGGGAGGATTTGCAGCCTCAGTACTGTTGAGAGGAATCAGGTATATACAGATACCCACAACCCTTGTTGCTCAGGTTGACAGCAGCATAGGAGGGAAAGTGGGGATAAATCTGAAAGAAGGCAAAAATCTGATAGGAAGTTTCCACCAGCCTGAGACAGTTATAATTGATCCGGAACTTTTGGTGACACTTGATGAGAAATATATATCAGATGGTATGGGCGAGGTAATAAAGTATGCTTGCATAGATAATGAGGGTCTTTTTGAGCGTCTGGAGAATATGGGTGAAATAATATCTTCACCAAATATTGATGGTATTATTGAAAAATGCTGTGCTATTAAAGCAGAATTGGTAAGGGTCGATGAAAAGGATAATGGAACAAGAATGCTCCTGAATTTTGGACATACCTTTGGTCATGCCATAGAAAAATATTATGATTATTCCAGATACAGCCATGGAGAAGCAGTAGCCCTTGGAATGGTACATATAACATCGAGGGCTGAAGCCATGGGTTTAACCCAAGAGGGAACTTTGGACAATATGATAAAGCTGTTGAAAAGATATAATCTTCCTTACACCCTTTCAGAGATGGATAAATCCAGGATCAGAGAATATGTGCTCAAGGACAAGAAAACAAGAGGAGACAGCATAAATCTGATACTTCTGAAAAAAATAGGTGAAGCCTATATTCACAATATTAAAAAGGATGAGATTGATATATGGCTATAGAGATTTTGCCAAAGGGACTTAATGGTACTGTGCATGTCCCACCGTCAAAAAGCATAAGCCACAGAGCCATAATAGCTGGTGCCTTGTCGCAAGGTAAAAGCACAATTCGAAATATAATGCTTTCTGAAGATATAAAGGCAACATGTAATGCTTTGATATCTCTAGGTGTTCGCATAGAAATCCGAAAAGATGAAGGTAACAGGCATCAAATCATCATATATGGGAAAGGAAAACTGAAGCCAGTTGAAACTATCATTGACTGCATTGAATCAGGTTCCACACTAAGGTTTCTCATACCTATAGCAGCATTGACAGGTGGTAAAGTGACTTTCAAAGGAAGAGGGAAGCTCATAGAAAGGCCTTTGAATATATACTATGAAATATTCGAAAAGCAGGGTATTGAGTATAGAAACAATGATGGAGAGCTGCCTCTGACTATATATGGCAGGCTGGAACCAGATAATTTTTATGTCAGAGGAGATATAAGCTCCCAGTTTATAACAGGATTGCTGTTTGTGCTGCCTCTACTAGAGGATGATTCAAAGATAATCATGGAGACTCCCCTTCAATCAAAGGGTTATGTGGATTTAACCATTGATGTACTGAAGAACTTTGGTGTCCATGTGGAGAATAACAACTATAACAGCTTCTACATTAAAGGTAATCAAAAATATATTTCCACAACTTTCGATGTGGAGGGAGACTTTTCCCAAGCAGCTTTCTGGCTTGCTGCGGGAGTATTATCCGGCTCGGTTGCTTGCAAGGGCCTAAACCTGAACTCGCTACAGGGGGATAGGAACATACTGAAAATAATACAAGCCATGAGAGGTAAGCTGGAAATAGATAAAGACAGGATAATAGCTTATAAAAGCAATCTAAAGGCCATAGATATAGATGCCTCTCAAATACCTGATCTAGTACCAATAATTGCTGTAATGGCAGCTTTAAGCGAAGGTAGAACTATCATAAAAAATGCTGGTAGATTGAGGTTAAAGGAATCTGATAGACTTAAAGCAATTGCCAGGGAACTGAATAAAATAGGTGGTAAAATTTCAGAACTGGATGACAGTTTGATTATAGAAGGGGTGGAAAGCTTCACAGGTGGTACTGTAGACTGCTGGAATGATCACAGAATAGCCATGGCTCTGGCAGTAGCGGCTACAAGGTGTAAGATACCTCTTGTAATAATGGGAGAAGAAGCAGTAAGTAAATCTTATCCTGATTTTTGGAAGGACTACGAGGAACTAGTGAGCCATCGGGAACGGTTCGACCTGGCTCAGTTGGGAGGTGAAATCAGTGAGTGGAGTATGGGGCAATAGAATAAAAATATCTATTTTCGGTGAATCCCATGGTGAAGCCATAGGAGCAGTCATAGATGGGTTGCCTCCGGGAATTAAGCTGGACTTGAATGCTATAAGATTTCAGATGAAGAGAAGGGCACCGGGGCAAAGTGACATTTCTACATCCAGAAGGGAAGATGATGATTTCCAGATATTAAGTGGATACTTCAATAGTTATACTACTGGTACTCCTCTCGCCTTTATTGTCAAAAACAATGATACCAGATCTAATGATTATGAATACATGAAAGATGTGCCACGACCAGGTCATGGGGATTATACAGGAAGGATAAAATATAAAGGCTATAATGACTATAGGGGAGGAGGCCACTTCTCCGGAAGAATTACAGCGCCAATAGTTTTTACAGGAGCTATATGCAGGCAGATACTGGAGGAGAAAGGTATACATATTGGTTCTCATATAAAAAGTATAGGTTTGATTGAAGATGATTCCTTTAATCCGATTAATATAGATAGTGATTTACTGCATAAGCTAGGTAATATGGTTTTACCTGTTTTAGATGAGAACAAAGTGGATTTGCTGAAAGACGAAGTATTATCAGCTAAAGCTGAAGAGGATTCCATAGGTGGAAGTATTGAGTGTGCCGTTATCGGATTGCCCGCCGGAATAGGAGAGCCATTTTTTGATTCTGTAGAGAGCCGGCTTTCACATATTCTTTTCTCCATACCTGGAGTAAAGGGAGTGGAGTTTGGCTCAGGCTTTGATATCAGCAGAATGAGAGGTTCTGAAGCTAATGATGAGTTTTATATACAAGATGGAGCAGTAAGGACCAAGACCAATCACAGCGGTGGCATCCAGGGGGGCATCACTACTGGAATGCCTATAATATTCAGGGTGGCCATCAAGCCTACATCATCTATAGGAAAAACTCAGAGAAGTGTGGATATGGGGAAAATGGAAGAGGTGGAACTCAATATAAAGGGCAGACACGATCCCTGCATCGTACCAAGAGCGGTACCTGTTGTGGAAGCTACCGCTGCTATAGCTATATTAGATTTATATATATCACACTACTTCATGGCACCCTAGGTCATAGTGAAGGATATATGCTGAAATATAATAGTGACTATTGTAGATATTGTTAGTGGACAGGAGGAATGAATTTGGAAGAATTGGAGAT
Organism: Lutispora sp.; assembly: GCF_041687175.1. Taxonomy (NCBI): domain Bacteria; kingdom Bacillati; phylum Bacillota; class Clostridia; order Lutisporales; family Lutisporaceae; genus Lutispora; species Lutispora sp. Next base: position 12,041 of record NZ_JAWLCK010000047.1, on the reverse strand, counting down.
TTTGAGGAAGGAAATTGATATAATAGATGAACAGTTGGTGGAACTCTTTGAAAAAAGGATGGAACTTGCTATAAAAATAGGAGACATCAAGAAACAAAAGGGTATGCAAATCCTCGACTCTCAAAGAGAAAAAGCTGTAATAAAAAATGCCATAGCCCACCTGAAGAATAAAGATTTGTCTGATGAGCTGGAGGCATTTTTAAGAAACCTTATGGATTCCAGCAAAAAAATTCAACAATATAGGATTAAAAAAGCTGAAGACTAAGAAAGATTCTTCAGCTTTCTATATAATGTTCTTAAGCCCATGCCCAGTTCCTCGGCTGCCATTGCCTTACCTTTTACATCCCAGCCATACTTATCCAAAGCTTGCTTAATCATCTCCAGTTCAACATTTTCAATTTTTGATTTGATTGTTTCATTTGCTTCTCTATTGATGGCAGAATACTTCTCTGGTATGTCATCAATATCTATTATATCATCTGACATATTTACAGCATATTCTATTATGTTTTCAAGCTCCCTTATGTTGCCTGGCCAGGAATAGCTCATGAAAAAGTTCATCACCTCATTGGAGAAACCTGATATATTTTTGTTCAGTTTGTCATTATACTTATGAAGAAATTCCTTTGCTAAGGTTTCTATATCTTCTTTTCTTTCTTTTAAAGGGGGCAGGTAAAGGGGTATAACATTAAGCCTGTAATACAAGTCTTCCCTGAAATTTCCCTCTTTTATTAATTCGTCCAGATCTTTATTAGTTGCAGCTATTACCCTAACATCAACAGGTATGGATGTGATGCCTCCTACCCTTTCTATGCTGTATTCCTGAAGTACCTTCAAAAGCTTAGCCTGCATAGCCAGAGGCATTTCACCTATTTCATCAAGAAAAATAGTGCCCTTTTGAGCCAGTTCAAACCTGCCCGGTTTTCCACCTTTCTTAGCCCCTGTAAATGCCCCTTCTTCATAGCCGAAGAGTTCACTTTCAAACAGGCTTTCAGGTATGCTTGTACAATTTACCATTATAAAAGGATGGTTCGCTCTAATGCTTTCAGCATGTATAGCTTTTGCCAGAAGTCCTTTACCTGTTCCTGTTTCGCCTGTTATCAGCACTGTTGAAGTGCTGTTTGCAATTTTTCTTACTTTTTTCTTCAAGTCATCTATGGCAGAGCTTTTGCCTTTTATTGCATCAAGATTTATATCAACGTTAGATCTGCCAGAGGTCTTTTTGCTGTATTTGGATTCCTTATTTTGACTGAATCTTATGGCTGAGCCCATAAAATTCCCATCATGTAAAATAGGTGCACTGTTTACAAATAAAAACTCATTATTTATCCTTACAAGCTCGTTCTCAATTTTTTGACCTTCCAAAACTCTATTTTTCATATCCTCAGGAAATATCTGATCCAATGTTTGAGTATAGAAGCTGCAAAAGGAAAATAGACTAAGAGCTGATTCATTTCCATAAGAAACTGTGCCCAATTTGTCGGTAATTATCATGCTGTCATCAGAGATATCTAAAGCGCATTGGAGCATTTCCTCTATAGCCAAGGTCTTATTGCTTTTCTCATGATAATATATCATGTTTACCAGCATAGATGTGAGCTCATCGAGAATACTGGTATAGACATCTATATTATTGGTGATTCTATCATGGCCTGATTTTGTAAAGGATGTGAGTGCTATTACACCTATAGGGTTGTCCTCCATCTTAATGCATTTCAACAGTTCTATGGTGGAAGGGCAATGCTCCTTGAATCGACAGCCTATGCAGGATTTCATGTAACCGGGCTTATTCACTAAAGTATTGCCATTATTTATTACTTCCTCGATGAATGGAGCATGGACAGAATTGCCCTTTCTCTTCAGATAAAGGGGTGTACAGGAAATTAAATTACTATCTGTATCGAATATTGCACACTCCAGGTTTAAAGAGTGGTTTATAACTCGAATCATTGGTTTAAACATGCTTTTATAATTGGATAAATAGCTCATATTAACACCTCATTTCTCTAGACATATTCATTATACATCGAATAGTCTTAAATGGCAATAAATATGCCAAATATGACAAAATATAAAATAGACATCATATGAAGGAACAAAAACCTATTTTCTGAAACTGTTGAAAAAACACATATGTAGCGAGAAAGAGCATTAATTAAAATAATTATCTATAAAAAAAGGTTTTGGCATAAAATGTGCAAATATATATATCAAAATAAATTTTTCAAGGAGGGGTTAGGATGTTGCAAAAAAAAGATGTCCTGAATTTAGAAGGAAAGGTAGCGGTTATAACAGGATCTGCTTCAGGCATAGGTTTAGGCACAGTAGAACTGCTTACAGCCTATGGGGCAAAGGTAGCAATGGTTGATATAAACCCTAAAGGAGAGGAAGAAGCAGAGAGAATCAGAAAGGCAGGAAGAACTGCTGAATTCTTCAAATGCGATGTGACTTCTTTAGAAGATGTAAAAAAGACTGTTGAAAGCATCAAGAACAAGTTTGGAAGAATAGATATACTTTTTAACAATGCAGGAGTTACTGTAAGAAAAACAGTTGTGGATCTTGAAGAAAAGGAATGGGACTTCGTTCTGGACGTTGGTCTTAAGGGAACATATCTCATGTCAAAATTCGTTATACCTGTAATGGCAGCAGGTGGCGGTGGAAGCATAATCAATACAGGCTCCGGATGGGGACTTAAAGGTGGAGATAAGGCTGCGGCTTATTGTGCAGTAAAGGGTGGAATAGTAAACCTCACTCGTGCCATGGCTATAGACCACGGACCACAAAATATAAGGGTTAATAGTGTAAACCCTGGAGACACAGATACTGCAATGCTGAGAAGCGAAGGAGAACAATTAGGCTGTGAAGTAAATGCATTCCTTAAGGATTCAGCTAAAGGCAGACCATTAGAAAGACTCGGAGTACCTGAAGATATAGCCAATGCAGTACTATTCCTGGCAAGCGATTTATCAGCTTGGGTTACCGGGACAGCTTTGGTAGTTGACGGCGGCGGAATAGCTTAACTATTTTATATACTGGAGGAGAATATTATGGCAATAAAAGGTTTTAAAAATCATCCCTATATTCCTAACTCAGTGCCTGAAGTTCAGCAGGAGATGTTGAAGGAAATCGGATTGAACAGTTTGGAAGAGCTCCATGCTGAAGTGCCTGAGGAATTAAAACTGAAAGAAAATATGAATCTTCCCAAAGCCTTTCAATCTGAATATGAATTGAGAAGGCATGTGGAAGGCTTGTTAAAGAAAAATAAGAGCTGCAACGAATACCTGAATTTCCTTGGTGCAGGTTGCTGGCAGCACTATGTTCCTGCCATATGCGATGAAATAAATTCCAGGGGAGAATTTTTAACAGCTTATGGTGGAGAGCCTTACAACGACTTTGGAAGATTCCAGAGCTTGTTTGAGTATCAAAGCTTAGTAGCCGAATTAGTAGATATGGAAGTAGTAAATGTTCCTACGATGGATTGGGCTCAGGCAGCTTCCACAGCAGTAAGAATGGCATCCAGAATAGTGGACCGGAAGGAAGTATTGGTGCCAAAGGCAATGGATCAGGAAAAGTTCCTGATAATGAAAAACTATTGTGATCCTGATATAACTTTGGTACCTGTAGACTATGATAAAAATACAGGGCTTATGGATTTGGAAGATTTAAAAAACAAACTGTCTTCCAAAACAGCTGCAGTATATTTTGAAAATCCTTCATATCTTGGATTTATAGAAGTCAATGGACAGAAGATATCAGATATGGCTCATGAAGTTGGAGCTTTGAGTGTTGTAGGAGTAGATCCAAGCTCTCTTGGGGTGTTGGAGCCTCCTGTAAGATATGGAGCAGACATAGTATGCGGTGATTTACAGCCTCTAGGAATCCATATGAACTATGGCGGCGGCCAGTCTGGCTTCATGGCAACCATGGATGAAGAAAAGTTTGTTATGGAGTTTCCATCAAGACTTTTCGGTATAGCACCTACTATTGTGGAAGGGGAATACGGCTTTGGTGATGTAGCCTATGACAGAACTTCCTTTGGACATCACAGAGAACACGGAAAAGAATATGTAGGAACCCAGTCAGCCCTATGGGGAATAACTGCAGGTGTATATCTTGCAACAATGGGACCTAAGGGTATGGAAGAGCTAGGGCAGAACATCCTTCAAAAATCCCAATATGCAATAAGCAGATTGAACGAAATAAAGGGTGTTATCGGCTCCAGATTCAATACTGTAAACTTCAAGGAATTTGTGGTAGACTTCAATGCTACGGGAAAAACCGTTAAAGAAATAAACAAAGAGCTTCTTGCTAAAGGCATATTCGGAGGCAAGGACCTGTCTTCAGAGTTTCCTGAAATGGGACAATGCGCCCTGTATTGTGTGACCGAGATTCATACAAAGACGGACATAGATAAACTTATCACGGCCATTGAAGAAATCCTTCATTCTTAATGGTTTTGGCAGAAAGGAAGGTAAGATATGAAAAGAATAAATAGGAATTTCAAAGTAAGAAATTTTCATCAAGCCAAATGGGACGAACCCATTATATTCGAGCTTAGCAAAAAGGGCGAGAGAGGTATACTTGTGCCAAAAGCAGGAGAAGAGATTGAAAAGGCTGTAGGAGATGGTATATCAGCTCTTCCTGAAACCATGAAGAGAAAAGAAGCTCCCAATCTTCCTGAGATATCACAGCCAAGAGTTCTCAGACACTATATGAGGCTTTCCCAAGAAACCTTAGGAGCTGATGTAAATATAGAAATAGGTCAGGGAACCTGTACAGTAAAATACAGCCCAAAGGTTAATGAAGCTTTGGCAAGATTGCCAGAGATGACAGAACTCCATCCCTTACAGGATGAAAGCACAGTACAGGGCATATTGGAAATAATGTATAAAACTGATCTTTACATGAGAGAAATTTCAGGTATGGACAGATTTACTTTCCAGCCCAGCGGTGGAAGCCAGGCAATATTTGCCATGGCATCCATAGTAAGAAACTATCATAGGGATAAAGGCCAGGATGAACAAAGGGATGAGATAATAACCACAATATATTCTCACCCATCTGATGCTGCAGCACCTGCAGTAAAGGGATACAAGATAATCTACATCCATCCAGATGAGGAAGGATATCCGGATTTTGAAGCCTTTAAAGAAGCTGTAAGCGAAAGAACAGCAGCTTTCATAGTGGCAAATCCTGAAGATACGGGAGTATACAACCCAAGGGTAAAAGAATTTACTGAATTGGTTCACAAGGCAGGCGGGCTCTGTGGTTATGACCAGGCCAATGCCAATGGTTTATTGGGTATTACAAGGGCAAAGGAAGCAGGATTTGACATGTGCTTCTTCAACCTTCACAAGACCTTCTCAACACCTCATGGCTGCGGAGGTCCTGCAGTAGGTGCTACAGGTGTTACTAAGGAACTGGAAAAATATTTACCGGCTCCACTTATAGATTACGATGGAGAAAAATATTTCTTGAATTATGAAGTAACAAACAATCCATACAGCATAGGAAAGATAAGAATGTTTAATGGAGTTGCTCCTGTTGTACTGAAGGCTTATGCATGGATAATGTCTATGGGCGCTGAAGGATTATATGAGGTTGCTAAGGTAGCAGTATTAAACAATAACTATCTTTTCAAAAAGCTGATGGAAGTAGACTGTGTAGATGCTCCATATATCCGAGGCAAACAAAGAGTGGAACAGGTAAGATATACACTGGAGAAGCTAACTCAAGACACAGGAATAACTACAGGAGATATTCAGAGGAGGATGATGGACTTCGGTATGCATTACTGGACCAGCCACCATCCATACTATGTGCCTGAACCTGCTACTTTAGAGCCTACAGAAACACCTTCTAAGGAAGATTTGGATGAATACATTGAAACATTGAAGCATGTATTTAAAGAAGCCTATGAAAGCCCTGAGATAATAAAGACTGCACCACACAGAAGCGTATGTCACCAGGTAGACGAATCTGGCATGGACGATCCGGAAAAATGGGCAATAACCTGGAGATCATATTTAAAGAAATACAAAGAGTAGTGCATTTGAGTAATATCCGAATCCCGTAACACGTAACACGAAACAGGACGGGAGGGGAATACTAAAGGCAACGCAACACACATAGATAGGAATGGTAGGATGAAAAAACTAGGCTTAATAATAAATCCAATAGCCGGCATGGGAGGAAGTGTAGGGCTTAAAGGCACAGACGGAGTGCTGGACAAAGCATTGGAGCTGGGAGCTGTGCCCCGTGCTCCTCTTAGAGCCAAAAAAGCACTGGAAGAACTTTTGGACATAAAGAATCAAATAGAAATACTCACCTGCAGCGGAGACATGGGTGAAAGAGAAGCTATGGAGATGGGTTTTAATATTAGATTAGTATATAATCAAAGCACAAACTCAACTTCCAGCGAAGATACCTTGGCAGCAGCCAAAGCTATGCTCCTTGAGAATGTAGACTTGATACTTTTTGCAGGAGGAGATGGTACAGCTCGGGATATATACAAGGCTGTAGGGGACAAAGCTGTAGTAATAGGAATCCCGGCAGGAGTGAAGATCCATTCTCCCGTATATGCTCAAACACCTTCAAAGGCAGGACAACTGACAAGGCTGTATCTTATGGAGAAGATTACAAAGGTTGAAGAAGTTGAAGTGCTGGATATAGATGAAGAAGCATATAGAGCAGGCAAAGTTAATACCAGTCTCTATGGTTATCTAAAGATTCCTTTTGAAAAAAAGTTTGTGCAGAATAGAAAAGCCGGAACTCCCATGAGTCAACAAGCTTCTCAAAACTCTATAGCACTGGACATAATAGACAATATGGAAGAGGGCACATATTACATTATTGGGCCAGGAACTACAACAAGACCTATCATGGAAAACCTCAAACTTCCTTATACCCTTTTAGGAGTTGATGTGGTTCTGAACAAGGAAATATATGCACTGGATGTCACAGAAAAGCAGCTAATAGATATAGCTGTATATAATAAATGCAAGCTTGTAATCACTCCTATAGGGGGACAAGGATATTTGTTTGGAAGAGGCAATCAGCAATTAAGCTACAATGTGTTGAAAGCCATAGGCAAAGAAAATATAATTGTAGCTGCAACCAAAGAAAAAATAAGTGAGCTTAAAGGAAATCCTTTCTTAGTTGATACAGGCGATGAAGAAACAGATAAAATGCTCAGTGGATATATAAAAGTTACAACAGGTTATAAGGAAAAAATGATTTATAAGGTAAAAGCATAGAAAAATCTCAGAGTCATCTCTGAGATTTTTTTTGCAAACTTTAGAAAAGGACAAAATAGCAAGATTGTTAGCGATAGACGAACTAATTGAATGAAATATTCAAAAAATTGATTCCTTTTGATTTGAACAGTAAATTTTCCTTATATATAATTATAATAGGTTAACTTTAGGCAAATAATTATATAGATTCTAATTATAGGGAGGTTGTAAAATGGGTATTCATGATCTTGACTTTATAACCCAAAGACTGGATGAACTAAAAGAACAAGGCGTATATAGAAAACTCGCAGTTTTGGAAAGTCCTTCAGGACCTAGAAGTGTCATCAATGGCAAAAATGTAATCAATCTTTCTTCAAACAACTACTTAGGTCTTGCAAACCATCCCAGACTAAAGAAAGCTGCTTTGGAAGCTTTGGAAAAATGGGGTGTTGGTGCAGGTGCAGTAAGGACTATCATAGGAAACATGAGCATACATGAAGAGTTGGAAAGAAAGCTTGCAGAATTTAAGCACGTGGAAGCAGTGCTGGTTTTCCAATCCGGATTCACTGCCAATGCAGGTGTAATTCCAGCAGTAGTTGATAAGGGCGATGTAATAATAAGCGATGAATTGAATCATGCAAGTATAATTGATGGTTGCCGTTTAAGCCGTGCTGATGTAGTAAGATATAAACACAGCGATATGGATGACTTGGAAAGAGTCATAAAAGAGGTAAAGGATAAGTATAATACTAAACTTATTATCACAGATGGAGTATTCAGCATGGATGGAGATATAGCCAAATTACCTGAGATTGTTGAGTTGGCAGAAAAATATGGCTGTCTTACATATGTAGACGATGCACATGCCAGCGGAGTATTAGGCAGAAGCGGAAGAGGTTCTGCAGACCACTTTGACCTCCATGGAAGAGTAGATATACAGATAGGCACATTGTCCAAAGCTATCGGTGTAGTAGGAGGATATGTAGCAGGCAGAAGGAATTTAATAGAATGGTTGAATCACAGAGGAAGACCATTCCTATTCAGCACAGCAGCTCCACCATCAGTAGCTGCAGCATGCTTAGAAGCAATAAACATATTATCTGAAAGCTCGGAACTTACAGATAGACTATGGGAAAATGCAAGATATCTGAAAAAAGGTTTGAATGATTTAGGATTCAATACAGGAAAGAGTGAAACCCCAATAACTCCTGTAATTACGGGCGAAGACAGATCTGCTATAGAACTGAGCAAGAGACTCTTTGAAGAAGGCGTATTTGCTCAAAGCATAGTATATCCAACAGTTCCTAGAGATGGAGCAAGAGTAAGAACTATAGTCACGGCTGCTCATACAAAGGAAGATTTGGACGAAGCTATAAAAGCCTTTGAAAAAGTCGGCAAAGAATTGAATTTGATTAAATAAAACTGCAGCGAACCAATAAAATAGGAGGTGTATCAATGAAAAGAATATTGATAACTGGTTCTCTGGGACAGATAGGATCGGAACTTACTGCTCACCTGAGAAAAATCTATGGTGTTGATAATGTGGTTGCAACAGGGAGAAGAAAGCCAGAAGGATCCAGTGTAGTGGAAGGCGGCCTCTATGATCTGGTAAATGTAGAACATGCCAATGAAATAGCTGAAGCAGTGAAAAAGCATAAGGTTGATACCATAATACATCTTGCAGCAATGTTGTCGGCAACTGGAGAAAAAGATCCAGTGAAAGCATGGAATGTAAACATGGGCGGGTTATTTAATGTGCTGGAGGTTGCAAGAGAGCTTGGATGCTCTGTATTTACACCTAGCTCAATAGCTGCCTTTGGTCCAGGCTCACAGAAAGTAAAAACTCCTCAGGATGATATTCAGAGACCAACTACCATGTATGGTGTAACCAAGGTATCCGGTGAGTTATTGTGTGACTACTATTACAAGAGATTTGGTGTGGACACTAGAGGAGTCAGATATCCCGGTCTAATATCCTATGAGACACTGCCAGGGGGAGGAACCACTGACTACGCAGTTCACATCTACTATGAAGCATTGAAGAATAAGAAATATGATTCATTTATTGCAGAAGGCACCTACATGGATATGATGTATATGCCAGACGCATTGGATGCGATAGTTGCTTTGATGGAGGCAGACCCATCAAAATTAAAACATAGAAATGCATTTAATATAACAGCTATGAGCTTTGCTCCTGAGCATATAGCTGCAGAAATCAAAAAGCATATACCTGAATTTGAAATGAATTATGATGTAGATCCGGTAAGACAGGCCATTGCAGAATCCTGGCCGGATTCCTTGGATGATAGCGCTGCAAGAGAAGAATGGGGCTGGAATCCAAAATATGATTTAGCTTCAATGACAACAGATATGCTGACTAAGCTTAGGGAAAAGCTTAATATCAAATAGGAATTCCATTGAATACTCCACTTCATAGAGATAGAATAATGAAGTGGAGTATATTCTTTAAAGGAGATGTAAATATGTTGAAGACCAATCAGTATAAACTAGTCATGCAGTCAGTACAGGGGAAGGTACATCATCCTGTGTCCAAATATCCATATAGAATAAGTTATCTGGGAGAACCTAGAGTTTTGCCTGCTACAGGAGGAATTACTTATAATGTTAAGGTAGGAGACCCTGCCATGGGCTGGGTAGGTGACCATGTGGAACCAGGAGTATCGATTAGAAATGATAATGATGGTGAAAATGGCGGCTTAAATCTGCTATCCTGTATTGGTAATGTTGCGAAAGTCGTAAGCGGTGATGCAAAAGGAGCATTAGGATATGTAACAGGAAAACATGGCGGGGTTGAGCATGTATTAGTATATTTTAAAGAAGAAGATTTGGAGAATATGAGCGTTGATGATAAGATACTGATTAAAGCTTGGGGGCAGGGGTTGGAACTTGTTGACTATCCTCAGGTAAAAATCATGAATATTGATCCAGAGCTTTTTAATAAGCTGGGGATTAGGGAAGAGAATGGAAAGCTCATAATTCCTATAGCTGCTGAGGCTCCTGCATACCTTATGGGATCTGGTACCGGAGCCGTATCTGCATATAGTGGGGATTATGATATTATGACCAGCGATTCGGAGGCAATAAAGGAATATGGTCTTGATAAGCTAAGATTTGGTGATATAGTTCTATTAAGGGATCATGACAATGGCTTTGGAAGAACTTATTTAAAGGGTGCTGTAACCATTGGTGTAGTAATCCACAGTGATTGCATAAAAGCAGGTCATGGCCCTGGGATAACATCTATCATGACCTGCAAAGAGCCCATTATCGAAGGAATAAAGACCGATAAAGCCAATATAGCTGACTATTTGGGGATATAATAGGACACTAAAAGACACTAAGGATTCTCTAAAGTACACTAAAGTATATCATATTATAGTATGTTCCTTTCCAAATGATTCGAAACCATAACGAGAACCTAATTATAGAATCCATTTGATAAATTATAATAAGCATATGTCCGCTTGGATATATGCTTATTCAAAAATTCATTCATATAAACAACTGCATATCAGCTTCCAACGCATCCTCCAGATACTGCTGGGCATCCATTACCTCCACCTCAGGTATGAGTTCATCCTTATCAATACCCATTATCTCCATTGAAAGCTTACAACCGCAGAATTTTACTCCTTTCTTTCGTGCGCCGCTCAAAAAGTCAATAAGCTTTGGAGCCTCATTATCATCCATCATCTCAAGCATCATAGCTTTACCAATGCCGCTAAAATTCATTTTAGATAAGGGCAGTTCTTCAGGTCCCTTAGGGGTCATAGCAGAAAATAGCTTTTCATAAAAACTCTTTCCTTCCATATCTGTGTTATCAGGATTTCTTAGAAGACAGAGACCCCAGAATGCGAAAAACATGGTCACATCCACACCTATTTGTCTTGCAGTATTTGCCAGTATTAAAGCTGCCAGGGCTTTGTCATATTCACCGCTGAACATAAGGATATTAAGCTTTTTGGCCAAAGCAATACCTCCTTTGGTTTATCTTCTGTAAAACACATACTTTATTCTCTCCTAGGATTCCAAAGGATATTCTTTCATGTAGTGCCCTTTGTTATTTACAATATTTTCCAGTATTCTAGTCAATATATTTATTTCTTCAATTGTATTATAAAGACCAAAGCTAAGCCTTACAAAGCCGGGAGGATTTTTTATATTTCCTTTTTTTCTTTCCTCCATTTCCTCATCACTTACATTCAGGAGTCTTTGGATATAAGGCTGAGCGCAGAAACAGCCATTTCTTACACCTATGCCGGCCTCCTCGGATAGTATTCGGGCTGTCTGACTATGATGCAAACCTTTTATATTAAAGGGAATAATTGACACTCTATCGTTGGACCTTTTATGAAAATCATAAAGCTCCATGTCAGGTATTTTTGTTAGTTTGTCATAGGCGTATTCTGCTAAGCTCCTTTCATATCTGTCTATATACTCCATGCCGATGGAGCTCAATATATTTATTGATTCAAGTAAGGCTACTACACCCATTACATTGGGAGTTCCTGCCTCTTCCTTGTCCGGCAGTTTAGCCCATTTGATAAAGTCATGGGTGACAATATCTATAGTGCCGCCTCCCTTGTAATCCGGTGAACACTGACCAAAGGTTGAGTTAGGACCTATAAGTACACCTATGCCAAAAGGTGCATACATCTTATGGGCTGAAAATGCCAGATAGTCTATATGTTCCGGCGAAGAATGATCCATCATATCTATGGAACAATGAGGAACTAACTGAGCACCATCTACAAAAATTTTTGTACCATATTTGTGAGCAAG
>NZ_JAWLCK010000046.1:0-21231 GCF_041687175.1 Lutispora sp. | reverse complement strand
ATTATGCTGTTTGACAGAGAAATCATTATGATATAGAATTAGTAATGAAAATTTGTTATAGAGAGGACTTACAGAATGATACACAAGTATAAAATGAATGGTATGAACATTGTTTTAGATGTAAACAGTGGAGCCGTCCATATAGTTGAAGATATAGTTTATGATATTTTGGATGTGCTTCTAGAACCATCGAATACCGAATTGGCTCAGAAACTGGAGAATAAATATGGGAAAGATAAGTTCGAAGAAGCTTTACAGGAAATAATGGAGCTGAAAGATGAAGGGTTGCTCTTTTCTGAAGATACATATAAGGATGCAGTTCTATCAAAAAAGAATGATTTTCAAATCAAAGCAATATGTTTAAATATTGCTCATGATTGCAATATAAGATGTGGATATTGCTTTGCTTCTACAGGCGATTATCATGGCGGAAGAAAACTAATGCCTCTTGATGTAGCTAAGAGAGCCATAGATTTTCTTTTAGAGAATTCAGGGAGTAGAAAAAGACTGGAAGTTGATTTCTTTGGCGGAGAGCCAATGATGAATTTTGATGTAGTGAAGTCAACAATAGAATATGGTAGAGAACAAGCTAGGCAGCATAACAAGAGTATAGGCTTTACTATGACCACAAATGCAACTCTTTTAGATGACGAATCTATAGAGTACTTGAATGAGAATATGGACAATGTTGTACTTAGTATAGATGGAAGAAAATATATTAATGATAATATGAGAAAAACTATAAATAATAAGGGAACCTATGATATAATTTTATCAAAGATCAAGAAGTTTGTGGAAAAGAGAGGCGATAAAAGCCATTATATAAGAGGAACTTTTACCGCTTATAACCTAGATTTTGCCAATGATGTACTTGCACTTGCCGATGAAGGGTTTAAGGAAATTTCCATAGAGCCTGTCGTAGCTTCTCCAGAAATGGACTACGCTTTAAAAGAAGAGCATCTGGATAGAATAAAGGAGGAGTACGAAAAGCTTGCAAAGAAGATGATAGAATATGATAAGTCGGGTAAGCCTTTTAAATTCTATCATTATTTAATAGATTTAGATGGAGGGCCTTGCGTATATAAAAAGGTATCTTCCTGTGGTGCTGGTCATGAATACTTTGCCGTTACCCCTGATGGAGACTTGTATCCCTGCCATCAGTTTGTTGGAAGAGACGGATATATTATGGGGAATGTATTTTCAGGAATTGAGAACAGAGAGCTTCAGAAAAATTTCTCCAGTAATTCTGTGTACCATAAGGAAAAATGTGGTGAATGCTGGGCTAAATTTTATTGCAGCGGTGGCTGCCAAGCTAATGCAGATGCATTCAATAAAGATTTAAAGGTACCTTATGAATTGGAATGCAAGATGCAGCGTAAGAGAATTGAGTGTGCAATAATGCTAAAAGCACACTATTCTACAATAGATAATTAGTATTAGGAGGGTATTTATGGAAAAATTTGTACCGGTTGCTATGTCCAACCGACATGTTCATGTAAGCAGAAAGGATTTAGACATACTTTTTGGTGAAGGGTATGAACTCACAAATGTAAAGGATCTTTCACAACCTGGTCAGTATGCATGTGAAGAAAAGGTTGATATTGTTGGTCCTAAGTCTACACTAAAGGGTGTTAGAATACTAGGACCTGTAAGACCTGCTACACAAGTAGAGATTTCTAAATTTGATGCGAGAACCATGGGAGTTGAAGGTGTTGTAAGGGCATCTGGTAACACTGCAGGTACTCCAGGTTGTATTTTAGTTGGCCCCAAAGGTCAAGTAGAGCTAAAAGAAGGAGTTATTGTTGCAGCAAGGCATATACATATGCATACTGATGATGCTCCTAAATTTGGATTAAAGGATAAGGATATTGTAAAAGTAAGAGTGGGTAAAGAAAGAGCTGTTGTATTTGAAAATGTGGTAGTAAGGGTACATCCTGAATATGCTCTTGATATGCACATAGATATTGAAGAAGGTAATGCTGCTGGAATAAACAATGGAGATCTGGGGGAAATAATAAAAGAATGAAGGATCTAGCTCCATATATTGATCATACTATTTTGAAGCCCGAGGCAAGTGAAGAGGATATAGCAAGGATATGTAATGAAGCACTTGAGTATGGTTTTGCTTCGGTATGCATCAATCCATGCTATGTAAAGCTTGCTTCTAGTATACTAAAGAATTCTTCAGTCAAGGTTTGTACTGTAATTGGCTTTCCTTTGGGAGCCAATACATCAATTGTAAAAGCTTTTGAAGCTGAAGAAGCAATACAAAATGGTGCTCACGAAATCGATATGGTATTGAATATAGGTGCTCTTAAAAATGGCGATCTTCAATATGTAACAGAAGATATTGCTGCTGTAGCCAGGGTATGCAAGGGCAAGGCTTTGCTTAAAGTTATCATCGAAACCTGCTTGCTGGAGGATGATGAGAAGGTAGAAGCTTGCAAAGCAGCAAAGCTTGCCGGAGCTGATTATGTGAAGACATCTACAGGTTTCTCAAAAGCAGGTGCAAGAGAGGAAGATGTAGCCCTTATGAGAAAAGTCGTAGGAGATGATATGGGGGTAAAAGCTTCAGGTGGCATAAGAGATCTGGATACTGCTTTAGCTATGATAAGAGCCGGAGCTACTCGTATTGGGGCAAGTGCCTCTATAAATATTATGAAGGAACTGGACAAATAGGATTAATTCTTATTTGTCCTTTTATTTTTTGTATAGCTTTAAAATAAAATATGATGTACAATATTGTTGGAGGATATCACTAAGGATGGCGGGAAAAAATTTTAGGGGGTTTTTATAAATGTCTGTAAAATATGCAAAAAGAATGGATTACATCAAAGGTTCAGCTATCAGGGAACTGTTAAAACTGACAGAACAGCCTGAGATCATTTCTTTTGCAGGAGGTTTACCAGCACCTGAATTGTTTCCCATTGAAGAGATGAAAGAAGTCTGCGTCAGAGTATTAGACACAGATGGAAAAGCAGCATTGCAATATAGTCCTACAGAAGGTTACATGCCACTTAGGAAAATTATTGCAGAGAGAATGAAAAAATCTGGAGTAGAAATTTCACCAGAGCATATACTAATTACAAGCGGCTCTCAGCAAGGTCTAGATTTTTGCGGTAAAGTATTCTTAGATGAAGGAGATACTGTTATTTGTGAAAGCCCAAGTTATCTAGGAGCATTAAATGCCTTCAAGTCTTACTTGCCTAAGTTTGTGGAAGTTGAAATGGACAAAGATGGCATGAAGATGGATGAACTTGAAAAAGCATTGCAGGCAAATCCTAATGCAAAATTCATTTACACAATACCAGATTTCCAAAATCCAAGCGGAATCACCATGAGTGTGGAAAGAAGAAAGAAACTTGTTGAACTGGCAGTAAAATATAATGTTCCAGTAGTAGAAGACAATCCATATGGAGAGCTTAGATTTGAAGGCGAAAGACTACCAGCAATAAAACATTTTGATACAGAGGGCATGGTAATTTTCTTAGGTACATTCTCTAAGATTTTTTCTCCCGGCCTAAGAGTTGGTTGGGTTGCCGCCTCACCTGAAATAGTAAGAAAATATGTATTAGTTAAACAGGGAGCAGACTTACAAAGTAACAGTATGGCACAGAGAGAAGCAGCAGCATTTGTGCAAATGTTTGATTTGGATGCTCATATCAATAAGATCATAGAAGTGTATAGAAAAAGAAGAGACTTGATGATAGAGACAATGGAAAAGGAATTTCCTGAGGGTTTCACATTCACATACCCAAATGGAGGTCTCTTTACATGGGTTGAAATGCCTGAAGGTGTAGATGCAGCAGAAGTTTTGAAGAAAGCTTTAGAAGAAAAAGTTGCATTCGTACCAGGAGGTTCCTTCTATCCAAATGGCGGCAATGAAAATCACTGCAGACTGAATTATTCCTGCATGCCTGAGGATAAAATAGTAGAGGGTATAACAAGGTTGGGAAAAGTTTTCAAAAAACTTTAAATTAATCTAGAATTATTATCCGCTTGATGCTATAATCTATATACAATATTTGAAGCCGAGGAGGTAGTAAAATGGATAAATGGGTATGCACAGTATGCGGATATGTATATGACCCAGAGGCAGGCGATCCTGATAGCGGCATAGCTCCTGGGACAGCTTGGGAAGATGTGCCTGAAGATTGGGTTTGCCCTTTGTGTGGCGTAGGCAAGGATGATTTTGAGAAAATGTGATGATAAAAGGTGCCATAGGCACCTTTTATGTTACCTCTATAAGAATTCTTAAAATTACATGTTGCAAAACCTACAAAAACATGATAAGATATATTTCGTTGATGAAATATTCCCGGTTTGTGTAACGGTAGCACAACTGACTCTGGATCAGTTTGTCGAGGTTCGAATCCTTGACCGGGAGCCAAAATGATAATAATACCTGCAAAGTTAAATGCTTTGCAGGTTTTTTGTTTTGAATATCTTCTCCTACTGCCTGTAGGAGAAAAAAATAACCAAGACCTATTGGTACATCCATGATGCTCATGATAATATGATAAGCTTGGAAGACTGCAGCGGATACAGAGTAGTAATAGCTGTTGGAATAATAGAGCTATTTTGCAAAAAGTGCTATTAATATAAACAATGCAAAAAAAGCTTGATTAGAATTCTATATTAGGGGAAAAAGCTCTATATTTATGTGGGTTATATTCGACTAATGCTTATGCCAGAAACCCAAGACTGGATAATATGGCCATGAACATTGCTATTACTCCTATTATTCTTCTTTTTCTTAATGCAAAAATCAAGAAATAAGAAAAACCGATTATACATATTATCATTAAAATAATTCTTAATACAACCGGAATCATAAAGAGAGAACAACTCCATGCAACTTAGATAATAAAACTGATTTGGGTTAACTTCTTTTAGTTTATTAATAAGCAGATAATTTATGTATCGGGGATGTTTTTTTGAATATATAACAGTTTATTTATAGCCAATAGATGAAGATACTCTATTGGCTTTTTTATGCGGTGAAATAAAAGAACGAAGATACAGATAAAACAACACCATAGCATGTAACTTAATTATAATAGCTCTAAAAGTTATGTTGATAGTATTGATTTTGATGAGATTAAAAGATATTTAGATATAGCTAAAATAGTGGGAAAAGATTTTGACATTATGCTGGAAGCTGAATACAAAAACCTGGCTTTATTTTAGCTGTCCAACAACTAGAGAAACTGGAAGGCATCAGAAAAATCAACGAAGGTGAATTCAGGTATATTGATCATTCTAGGGCATATATAAACAAATAAAAAAAACTATACATAATAAAAAAAATTAATAATATTTATATATTGATTAAATTTTTAGAAGGAAAATTTTAATATATATAGGATATATATTCTATACGAAATATTCTGAAATATATAATAATTAGAATTTATTGGAATTGTATAAAGATTAGTTAAAGAAAAGGACAACCTTTTCTTTCTAATATAAAACATAAAATTTATGGAGGGGATGTATTTTGAAAAGAGTTTTAGCATTTATTTTGATTGGACTGATGATTTTTAGCTTGGTAGCATGTTCCAGCCCTGCACCTGCAGAGCAACCTCAGGAGCAAGCTACATCTGCTGAGCCAGCAACTGAAGAAAATGCAAAATTCAAGATCGCGATTTATACCAACACTGTATCACAAAATGAAGAAGAATTCAGATCAGGCGAGGCCGCATTAGAAAAATATGGACCTGAAATGATAGTAACTCAAACTATGCCTGATAACTTTATGAAAGAGCAGGAGACCCTGATTGCAAATGCACTTGCTCTTGTATCAGATCCAGAAGTTAAAGCTTTAATAATGAACCAGGCTGTTCCTGGTGCAGCAGCAGCATTTGAAAAAGTTAGAGAAACAAGACCAGATGTGTATCTAGTAGCAATAACTCCCGGTGAGACCGATGTTATATCAGATAAAGCTGATTTAGTATTACAGCCTGATGAGCTTTCAATGGGTTATGCTATTCCAGCACAAGCAAAAAAGATGGGTGCAAAAACATTTGTACATTACTCATTCCCAAGACATATGTCCTATCCTATGCTTGCACAAAGAAGAGATATATTCAAAGAAGAATGTGAAAAGCTTGGTATGACATTTGTTGATGCTACAGCTCCGGACCCGACAGGTGATGCAGGTATACCAGGAGCACAGCAGTTTATACTTGAGGATGTACCAAGAAAAGTTAAAGAATACGGTAAAGATACTAACTTCTTCAGTACAAACTGTGCAATGCAAGAGCCTCTCATTAAGGCTTGCCTTGAAACAGGAGCAATAAATGCACAGCAATGCTGCCCCAGCCCGTATCATGGATATCCTGGAGCTCTAGGAATAGATGTCCAGGGACATGAAGGAGATGTTGACTATCTAGTAGGTCAAATAAAAGCTAAGATAGCTGAAAAAGGTGGCACAGGAAGATTCTCAACTTGGCCAGTGCCTTTCAGCATGATGTCTACAGCTGCTGCAGTTGAATATGTAAAAGGATATATAGAAGGAACTATAACCAACAAGATCGATGTTGAAGCTTTGAAAAAATGCTATCAAGAGGCATCCGGCGGATTTGATTTAGAATTTTCTAATTATGATAATAAAGATAATTTCATTCTAGTACTTTCTGACTACATAACATTCTAACAGAAGCTGAAGTAAATCATGCATCTAATTAAGGTTGCCGGTTTGCCGGCAACCTTAACTTAATGATTGAAGTTATTTACTAAAAGGAGGGCTCCTATGGAAGCGAAAAATGTTATCGAACTTAAAAATATAGAGAAGGAGTATTTCGGTAATAAGGTGCTAAAAGGCGTAAACATGACGGTTAAAGAGGGTGAGATCCATGCCTTGGTAGGTGAAAATGGGGCTGGTAAATCCACACTGATGAATATTATTTTTGGTATGCCCGTAATACATAGTACTGGTGGATATAGCGGAGAAATAATCTTCAATAGTGAAGCAGTTGAGATTAAAACACCAAAGGACGCAATGGATTTAGGTATCGGTATGGTGCACCAAGAGTTCATGCTGCTTCCAGGGTTTACAATAACAGAAAATATTAAACTTAATAGAGAGATTACTAAACATAACCCAGTGAGCAGATTTTTAGGACCTGCTTTAAAATCTCTAGATGTTTCTGCAATGAGGAAGGACGCTCAAGACGCTCTTAAGAAGCTGGGAATGAATGTGGATGACTGGTTACCTATAGCCGGTTTGCCTGTAGGGTATATGCAATTTGTTGAAATTGCAAGAGAAATAGACAAAAAGAATATAAAGCTTTTAGTTTTTGATGAACCAACAGCAGTTTTGGCAGAAAGCGAAGCGGACAAACTATTAGATGCCATGAAAAAACTTGCTGATAGAGGTATAGCCATATTATTTATAACTCATAGGTTAGATGAAGTATTAAAGATAGCAGATAATATAACTGTTTTAAGGGATGGAGAACAAGTAGGACAAATAAAAAATGAAGATGCTACTATAACAAATATTGCTCAGATGATGGTAGGCAGAAAGGTTGAAAGGATAGAAAGGAATACCAGAACCAGCGAAGAAAAAGAAGAAGTTATTATGTCTATAAGAGATCTATGTGTCGATATGCCTGGTGAAATGGTGCATAATGTTAATTTGGATATAAAAAGAGGAGAGATACTTGGCATTGGTGGTTTAGCAGGCCAAGGCAAAATAGGTATTGCAAACGGTATAATGGGTTTATATAGTGCTACCGGAGAAGTTATAATGAATGGTAAAAAGTTAAAATTAAACGACCCTAGGGAATCAATTGAAAATAGGCTTGCCTTTGTATCAGAAGATAGAAGAGGTGTAGGATTACTCCTTGATAATTCAATAGAATTGAATATAGTTATGACAAGCATGCAAATACAAAGCAAATTTTTGAAACCCTTCTTGGGTGCAAAGTTTTTGCTTATGCAGGATCATAAAGCCATAAGAGCATGGGCAGAAAAAATGATTAAAGAACTGGATATTAGATGTACTGGTCCTACTCAGTATACAAGAAGGTTAAGTGGAGGAAATCAGCAAAAAGTATGCATAGCCAGAGCCTTGACTTTAGAACCTGAATTACTTTTTGTTTCAGAGCCTACTAGAGGTATTGATATAGGTGCCAAAAAACTAGTCCTAGATTTATTGGTGAAGTTAAATCAAGAATTAGGTATGACAATTGTTATGACTTCAAGTGAACTTGGTGAATTAAGATCTATATGTGATAGAATTGCGATAGTTTATAATGGAAAAGTCCAAGGAGTGTTAAGTCCAAAGGATTCAGATGTTGACTTCGGTCTCATGATGGCAGGCAAGTATGATCTGCTCTCAAAGGAGGTTATGTAGATGAAAAACCTATGGAAAAAGTCTATTGAGCGCTATGGATATCCTAAAGTGTACATTACCATATTTCTTATATTGTTATTAATTATAGCTGTTATACAGAAACAAAGTATTCCTGATTTATTAATTGATTCATTAATTAGAATAGGCATGAACAGCATACTAGTGCTTGCGATGGTTCCTGGAATAGTTTCCGGTACAGGACTTAACTTCGCCTTATCCATAGGTATACTGTGCGGTATACTTGCAGGATGCATAGCTATCGAAATGAGGCTTGTAGGTTTAACCGCTTTTTTAGTAGCAGTTTTAATTAACATTCCTTTGGCAGTTGTTGCAGGATATTTGTACGGACTCCTTTTAAATAGAGTAAAGGGAGACGAGATGACAGTAGGTACATATATGGGATTTTCTATGGTTTCGCTTATGAGCATAGGTTGGCTTGTTCTTCCTTTTAAGAATCCTGATATGGTGTGGGCAATCGGAGGCAGAGGTCTTAGGGTTACTATCACCCTTGTTGATAAATATGATAAAGTCCTTGATCATTTGATTAAATTTAAAGTTTTCGACAGGAATCTTCCTATAGGTACGTTGATTTTCTTTGGTATTTGTTGTTTATTAATGTGGTTGTTTCTTAGATCCAAAACTGGAGCTGCTATGATTGCTGCAGGCGATAATCAGAAATTTGCAGAAGCTTCAGGGATTAATGTTAATAAGCAAAGAATGATTGGAGTAATTATTTCCATGATCTTGGGTGGCATCGGTATCATTGTATATGCGCAGAGCTACGGTTTCTTCCAATTGTATCAAGGTCCTTTGATGATGCCTTTCGTAGCAATATCAGCCATACTAATTGGTGGAGCAACAGCTAAGAAAGCATCGATTGGAAATGTTATTTCGGGGGTTATACTTTTTCAGGCCCTATTGACAATATCATTGCCAGTAATAAACAAGATGATGCCTGAGGGAAACTTGTCGGAAGTCATAAGAATAATTGTAAGCAATGGAGTTATTCTTTATGCCTTAACCAAGATGGGAGGTAATGAATGATGAGCACAAAGATAGAGTTAAATGATAAGAAGGAGAAAAAATATGATATTAAACAGTTAATAGTTAGAAACTCAGTTCCTATAATGTTTATAGTCATATGTCTTGGTGGCACAATTGCTTCTAAGCTTGGTCCAGCGTATGTATTAAATGAACTCATTGCTCGACTGGATAGAAATCTTCTATTGGTTCTATCACTTATTATACCTGTATTAGCAGGGATGGGGCTCAACTTTGCTCTGGTTATTGGGGCAATGGCAGGGCAGATTGGTCTTATAACCATAAAAATATTTGATATCGGTGGTCTTCCAGGTATTCTAGCTGCTACTTTAATTGCTACACCATTTGCTATAATCTTTGGATTAGGTACAGGATCCATATTAAATAGAACAAAGGGTCAAGAAATGATAACAAGCCTAATCTTAGGTTATTTTGCCATGGGTTTATATCAGTTGGTTTTTCTACTTCTCATGGGAACGCTCATACCTGTTAAAGATCCAGAGATTATACTACCTGGAGGAATAGGCTTGAAAAATGCAATTGATTTAAATCTCATTAAATATTCTTTAGATAAAATTTGGCAGCCTGCTATAATGGGGGTAAAAATACCAGTTGTATCTTTCATCATAATTGCATTCTTCTGCGCAGTAATATGGTTTATAACAAGAACTAAACTGGGACAGGATTTTAGAGCCTTAGGACAGGATATAAATATAGCTAAAGTATCCGGTATAGATGTTGATAAAACCAGGCTTATTGCAATAACCATTTCAACTGTTCTAGCTGCTTGGGGACAGATAATGTTTTTGCAAAATATTGGTACCTTGCAGACATACAGCAGCCATGAACAGGTTGGTATGTTCGCTGTAGCAGCAATTTTGGTTGGAGGTGCTTCGGTAACAAAAGCCACTATAGGAGAAGCCATCTTAGGAACTATATTATTCCACACTTTGTTTATAGTATCTCCTAATGCTGGTAAAAACCTCTTGGGAGATTCACAGATAGGAGAATTTTTCAGAGCCTTTATTGCATATGGCGTAATTGCTATGTCACTAGTGCTTCATGCTTTCCAGAAAACAATAATGAGCAAGGCAAAACGAGATTGAATTGGGGTTTAAGCATGTCAATATCATAGCATATAACGATTGGAGGTCTTAAAATGCTAGATAAGTCAAGACTGAATAAATTAGTCGATATTCTTATAGAAAAAAATGTTGATGGATGTCTGATGGGTCCAAGCCACGATGTGGAGTACCTGGCAGGAATAAAACCTTTTTCCGATGAAAGATTCAGAGGGTTTTACGTATTGTCTGACGGCAGATGGTTTTTCATATGCCCCGAGTTATACTATGAAGAAGTAAGAGGAGCTTTAGGAGAGGAAGCCCATATATATGTTTGGTCTGATGGAGAAGGCGTCCTAGGATGTTTTGAGAAGGCTAAAGCAGATTATAGCCTTGATGGTAAATCATTAGCAATAAACGAAGGTGTTAGAGCCATTGACTTAATCGATATGTCAGAATATATGAAGTGCAGATACATAAACGGAGATGCCATTTTCGAAGAATTAAGGATTAAGAAGAGTGAAGAAGAAGCAAAGCTCATGGCAGAAGCAGGTAGAATTGCAGATAGAACTTTCGAAGGAGTCATTAAATTTATTAAACCTGGTGTGTCTGAAAAAGAAATAGCCAATAAAATAAAAGAATTATTGATAGAGTTTGGCGGAGAAGAATTATCCTTTGAACCTATAGTTGCTTCTGGTCCCAACAGTTCCAAACCCCATTATAACGATGATAAGAGAATTATTGAAGAACAGGATATTATAGTATTAGACTTTGGCTGCAGGTATAAGGGATATTGCTCAGATACCTCAAGGACAGTGTTTGTAGGTGAACCTACGGAAGAGCAGAAGAAGGTTTATGAGATATGCCTGAGAGCAACTACAGAAGCAAAAAAAGCAGTTAGAGAAGGTATAGCTGCGGAAGAAGTAGATAAAGTTGCCAGAGATATAATCACGAAAGAAGGTTACGGACAATATTTTATTAATAGAACAGGTCACGGTATAGGAATGGCAGTACACGAAGCACCTTATATAAAGCATGGCAACAAGCAGATATTGGAGACTGGCATGTGTTTCAGTGTTGAGCCGGGCATATATATACCAGGCAAGTTCGGTATGAGAATTGAAGATATAGTAATGGTAGATGGAGATAAAGCAAGGGTATTCAATAATTCTAACAGGGATATGGTTATATTATAAAAAAGTTATTTTAAGAAAAAGCTTATTAAGCAGTTGTATTTATACAAAAAAGGCCTTGGTAATTTCCAAGCCCTTTTTTATTATTAAAGTGCACCACGCATTCGAGCATGTTAAAAATACATCTAAAAACACTTGAGAAATAAGATTAAGACTGATTCCTAAGACAATTCGGATTGCATATATCTTTCCCTATTCCTTTATGCTCGTTAGTATACCTTCCCATGATTATAGCACTTTATAATCATGGGAAGTAAATATTGTATAGCCATCATTATTTAGGTAAAATATTATAGCAGCTTAATGATATATGTAGACTATAAAGATAATTGAGCAAAATGCTGCAAGATTTAAACCACATAGAGGGGAGTATTAGATTGAAAAAGGGAGACTTCATATGGGGATTTGGTTTATTGATATGGATATTAATTTTGGTTTTACCTGCGTCTCGAGAGGTATTTATTTCTGCTACAGAATCCTATCCATATATAGGAGGTTTTATAAAATTTGCAGTTTTGGCAACCATGGGAGACCTGATAGGTATACGAATAATTAGGGGTAACTATATTATGCCAAAGGGTGTTATTTATAGAGTTTTTGTCTGGGGTGTCATTGGACTTATGGTTACTCTAGTATTTACAATTTATATGGGCGGCGTAGCAGCGGCTCAGGCTGTAGGAAGATTGCCTTTTAATGGTTCTAACATAGCTCAAGCATTATTTGGAAGTGCGATAATGAATCTAACCTTTGGACCTATGATGATGGCATTTCATAGGTTCACCGATATGTATATAGATACAAAATATGAAAAGCCAGGGGTTAAGATTACTTTAGGAGATCTTATAGATAAGATTGATTGGCATTCTCTTGTGGAATTCAGCTGGGTTAAGACTTGCACATTATTCTGGATACCGGCACACACAATAGTATTCCTGCTGCCAGGACAATATAGAGTGCTTGTTTCAGCTTTCTTGTCCATAGCGCTGGGCTTATTATTAGCCATGGCAAAGAAGGGGAAGAAAACATAGGATATCTAAGAAAAGTGTTGATGTTCAACATTTAGAGTGATATTGTAAAGAGGAGGGCGTATACTGATGATAAAACAAAAAAGGATAGAGGACTATGGCATATCCATTGGACGACTCCCAAAGGGAAAGTATAACAAGATTACCGATGTAGATGGCATCAGAGTTGGACATTGTACTATAGATACTAAAGAAAACAAGACAGGTGTGACAGTTATTCTCCCTATGGAAGAAAACATATATACTAATAAACTTGTGGCAGCTTCTTATGTTTTAAATGGTTTTGGAAAGACATTAGGCCTTGTACAGATAGATGAGCTTGGAACACTAGAGTCAATTATAGCACTGACTAATACTTTAAATGTAGGTCTCGTTCATGATGCAGTGGTAGAATATATGATTGAGCAATGCAATAAAGAAAATGTGAGGCTAGAGTCAGTAAATCCTTTGGTTTGTGAGTGTAATGATAGCTATCTGAATAATATTCAGAATAGAGCAGTGAAGAAGGAACATGTATATATGGCTATAGAAGAAGCTTGTGTTGATTTTCAAGAGGGAGATATAGGAGCCGGGAAGGGAATGAGTTGCCACCAACTAAAGGGTGGAATTGGATCTGCTTCAAGGATTGTAAAGCTTGATGACAAGGACTATACTGTTGGGGTTTTGGTTTTATCCAACCATGGCAGACTTGAGGATCTTACGATAAACGGTGACAGAATAGGTAGCAGGATTTCAGAGGAAAAAGATATTAAGAACTGTATTGATAAAGGTTCAATCATATCCATCATTGCTACAGATATACCTTTAAGCAGCAGACAACTGAGAAGGATCTGCAAAAGAGCTGGTGTAGGATTGGCAAGACTAGGCTCATATATTGGGCATGGCAGCGGTGAAATCATGATTGCCTTTTCTACGGCTAATGTTATTAGGTCTTATCAAAAAGGTGATATAGTTGATGTGAAAGCTCTAAAAGAAGACAAAATTGATGTTGTTTTCAGGGCAGTTGCAGAATGTGAAGAAGAAGCAATTTTGAATTCTATGATCACCAGCGGAAAAGTAACAGGTTTTAAAGGAAAGACCAGAGAAACATTAAAGGATTATATTGAGGTGAAGTAAAATGATTCTTGGAATTATGGGAGGCATGGGACCGGCGGCGACCTGTGATATATATAATAAGATAATTCAGCTTACTCCGGCAACCTGCGATCAGGAACATTTGCACATTATCATAGACGGCAATTCAAAAATACCTGATAGAACAAAGTTCATCTGTGGAGATGGTGAAGACCCAAGAATTGAAATGATAAGATCGGCAATCAAGTTGGAGATGATGGGAGCAGATTATATAATCATACCTTGCAATACAGCCCATTATTTTTATGATGATATTATAAAATATACTAAGGCAACAGTCCTCCATATGATTAGAGAGACTGCAGCTTATTTAAAGATGTCTAAACCTGGCGAGGAAAATTATCTGCTTCTTGCTACTGCAGGCACATATAAGGGAGGAATATATAAAAAAGTATTTAGGGAATTTGATTTAAATATTATAGAACCTGATGAAGAAGATATCAGAATTGTTATGGAGTGGATATATGCTGTTAAGTCAGGTAAATTTGATGTTAGTCTAGAAACCTTTCAAAATTATGTAGAAAAATATATGCCTAATAAAGAAATACCTATTATATTAGGGTGTACTGAATTGCCGCTCTTAGCTGATAAGATAGGCGTAAGAAACGAGTGTGTTGACCCAGTATCAATACTCGCAAAGCGATGTGTTGAGATTGCTCAAGAGTTTATAGATAAGAAATAAATAATTACAGAGGAGGCAGAAATCATGAAGGTATTTATTAGTGCTGATATGGAGGGTACTACTCCAACTATCAGATGGGATGAGTGTGATTATGAAAAGAAATTTTACAGTTTCTATGCTGAGCAAATGACAAGGGAAGTTGTAGCAGCTTGCGAAGGTGCTATTAATGCAGGAGCAGATGAGATAGTTATAAAGGATGCACATGAAACTGCTGCTAATATAGATATTACAAAACTGCCCGAATGTGCAACTTTGATAAGAGGTTGGTCAGGTCACCCATATTCTATGGCATTTGGCATCGATGGCAGTTTCGATGCAGCTATGTTTATAGGCTATCACAGCGCTGCAGGAAAAGAAGGTAATCCTCTATCCCACACCATGAGTGGTAAACCCTTGTATATAAAGATGAATGGAGAATATTGCAGCGAATTTATGCTCTATAGCTATGCTGCTGCATTGGAAGGCGTGCCTACGGTATTTTTATCAGGAGATAAAATGTTATGTGAAGATGGAAAAAAGCTTCATCCTGGATTATATACAGTAGCAGTAAAGGATGGTGTAGGTTCATCAGCAGCCTGCCTATCTACAACAAAAGCATTAAAGCTTATTAAAGAAAATGCGGAAAAAGCATTAAAGCAAGATTTGGAGAAAGCTAAGATAACTTTACCTAAACATTTTAGTGTAGAGATTTGCTTCAAGGAACATACTTATGCTCATAAAATATCATTCTATCCGGGCATGAAAAAGTTAAACAGCAATACAGTGTTGTTTGAAACTGATGATTATTTTGAAGTTCTCAGGATGGTAAGCTTTGTATTATAAACAACCATACCAGTTACAATGTAAAAAACTATTGATGTGGTTCTAATAAATAGTCTGTTGTCATGCTAAAATGATAGCAGACTATTTTAATGATATAAATGGATGGTGTTTTTATGAGAATTGGAGTAATCATGGGTGGTATATCTTCAGAAAGAGAAGTATCGTTAAACACAGGGAGAGAGATAGTAAGCAATCTGGATAAAAATAAATATGAGGTAGTACCAATAATCATTGATAAAAAAGAAGACATAATTGAAAAAACAAAAGATATTGACTTTGCATTTATAGCTTTACATGGCAAGTTTGGAGAGGATGGTATAGTTCAGGCAGTTTTGGAAACATTGAACATACCCTATTCAGGCTGTAATCCTTTGGCCAGCGGAATATGCATGGATAAGAGCATTACCAAGAGCATATTAAAGACTGCGGAAGTGAATACAGCAGAATGGCTTATAATAAACAGTATTGATGAGTTAGATTTGAGAAAGATTGCTGAAATTGGATATCCAGTAGTTGTAAAGCCTAATAGTGGAGGATCCAGTGTTGCCACATCGATAATAAAGAGTGAAGAGGACATAAAAGAAGCTGTAACTGAAGCTTTGAAATGGGATCGAGAAGTTATGATAGAAAAGTATATAAAGGGTGAAGAAATAACATGCTGTGTAATGGATGGAGAGCTTCTTCCAGTTATAGCTATAAAGCCAAAATCCCATTTCTTTGATTATACATCAAAATATGCAGATGGCGGAGCTGATGAGATAATCATTGAATTAGATTCACCTATTAAAGAAAAAGTAGAGGAGGCAGTTCTTAAATGTTGGAGACAGCTTAAGTGCAGTGTGTATGCCAGGGTTGATATAATAATTGGAGAAGATGATATATATGTGTTGGAGATAAACACCTTGCCTGGACTTACTAAAAACAGTTTATTTCCAAAGAGTGCAAAGGCCTATGGTTTAAGTTTTTCGGAGTTATTAGATAGAATAGTGGAGCTTTCTATAAAAGAAAGAAGCTGATATCCTTTATTTTTGACTATAAATATGTAAAAATGGTAATAGAATTGCTATTACCATTTTTTTTTGAGGTGAAAAAATGTTTCACAATATCGAACTGGATAAGAGTCAACCTATATATATTCAAATAAAAAATTATTTCAGAACCATGATTGCCAAGGGGATGCTGCAAAAAGGTGAAAGGTTACCTTCTACTAGAGAACTTTCTTCAGCATTAAATGTAAGCAGAAACACAATAATTTCTGCTTATGAGTCCTTGGTTGATGACGGTTTTATAAACATAATTGAAGGCAAGGGAGCCTTTGTTTCTGATGTCAATGTAAGCACAAATCCAGGCTGGTCTACTGATTGGACTACAAGAATAAACAAATATGCAATAGAAGCGAGAGAATTAGATATTGTTAAGCATGAGGCATCTTGGGAAAAGGGCATGATTCCTATGAGCAGCATTTCGCCAGATCCCGAATTATTTCCAATGGAGGATTTCAAAAGAGCCTTTATGAATATTATTTCCTTTGAAAGCTATAAAATACTGAACTATGGTTACGCACAGGGATATAAGCCATTTATTGATTTCCTTATGGAGTATATGGAGAGCAAGGGAGTAAATACGAAAGGGAAAAACATACTTATAACCAATGGGTTTACAGAGGCATTTGAGATTCTTATATCATCTTTAACGAATGAAGGAGATTATATACTTTGTGAAAACCCTACTCACAATACAGCATTGAAGATAATGAGGCTAAAAAAGCTTAACGTATGTGGTGCACCGATGGAGGATGATGGAATAAGCCTGGAAGATGTAGAAAAGATTATACAAAGCAATAAGATTAAATTGGCTTATATAACCCCTTCCTATCATAATCCAACAGGTATAACAATGCCTTGGGAAAAGAGAATGAAACTATTTCAAACAATAATGAACTACAGTATTCCCATTATTGAGAATGGATTTAATGAAGAGTTGAGATATTTCGGATCTCACATAGCACCAGTTGCAGCAATAGGTGGTGAAGGCAATGGTGTCATATATATTGGAAGCTTTTCTAAAGTACTTTTTCCTGGCCTAAGAATCGGCTGGATTTTTGGAGACAGATATCTTATAGATTACCTCGAGAGTGTAAAGAGGAGTAGGAACATTCACACTTCATTTATGGACCAGGCTGTTATGTATCAATTCTTTAAAGAAGGTTATTTTGAAAAGTATATAAAGAAAGTAAGAAGGGTTTACAAGCAAAAATATGAAAAAGTAGTAGCTGCTGTAAGAAAGTACATTCCAGATGCTAAACTCTATGGTGATGGAGGATTGCATGTTTTTATAAAACATGAAGGCATAGATTCTAGACAGTTATTAGAAGAATGTATAAAACATAATGTCATATTCACACCGGGTGATATTTTCCATATAAACAATGAGGGTAGAGATTCCTTTAGATTAGGATTTTCGAGAGTAAGGGATGAGGATATGGAAATAGGAATAAGTGTTATTGGTTCTAAAATTGAAGAGATGAAAAAATAAAGGATGGTTTTAGTCCCATCCTTTATTTCGGCTTAACATTGTATCTTCTAGCACCTAAATATCTACGCAAATAATAGCTGGAATTTAAACTTGTAATCATAATTTTTTTACTGCCTGAGCTGGCATGTATAAATTGGTTGGACCCAACATATATGCCTACATGACTTGGGCCTTTTTTATATGTACTGAAGAACACCAAATCTCCGGGTTCTAAATTTTCTTTTGAAATTTTTTCTCCTGAATTAAACTGGGAACTTGCACTATGTTCTAAATTAACTCCAAAACTCTTAAATATGTATTGTGTAAAGCCTGAGCAATCAAACCCTTTGGGAGTGCTTCCTGCCCACTTATATTTAACTCCTAAGTATTGCTTTGCATAATCAACTATTTGTTTACCTGCTGTCCTCCTGCTCAAAGCAGCTCTATCAGCCTCATATCTATCATAGGCTGTATACAGTTTTATTAGGGTTTGCTGTTCTGCAATACCAGTAGCTTCTAAACCCTGGTCTGTCTGAAACTTTTCTATGGATGTTTTTGTCAACTCATCATATGCACCATTTATTTCCCCTTCATAAAAACCTAGATTTGTGAGCTTTTTTTGAAGGTCTGCTACAATATCTCCATGATCGCCTAATTGCAATGTCCTATTTGTTTTTTCAAAAAGAATAAGTTGTTGAATTTTCATGTTTATGTACTTTGCTGTTTCCTTACCTACAATTCCATCAACCTTTATATCAATAGATTTTTGAAAATCTAAAACGGCCTGTTTGGTTTTATCTCCAAAATAATTTGTAAATTCATTACCTTCAAAGAATCCTAGTTTTGAGAGTTTTTCTTGAAGTTCGAGGACATCGGGACTTGTCATTTTATATTTCAAAACAGTATCTCCTAAGTCAGCGTATAGATATGTTGGTACAAACAATAAAAAGGCAAAAATGGCAATAAAAAATACAACAGTTCTAAACCAACCGTACAAATCGACACCCCCGAATTGTTTTTTTGAAAAATAATACAAGGAAGTATTATATATTAAATTATACAACAGTTTGTCCTGTTTTTGAAGTATAATTATAATAAAGATTTTACAAAAGAGTCTGACAATAATAAAATAAGAATAAGAATATGCTTTAGGATGTGCGCATTATGAGTAAAAATATGAAAGAGATGCTCCTTGTAGCTGTTTTCACTGCTATATTAGGACAAATTAATTTTTATCCTTTTGGCACAGAGTTCAGAATAACTATAGCAGTAATATTGTTTCCATTTCTATTATTGTACTTCAGAAATCTGACCATTGCTGATACAGCTGTGGCAGTTGCAGTATTCGTAGTGATTACCAGAGTAGTTATAGATGTATCGCTCCAAAGACTTGGTTTTGAAGCTGCGCTTTATAGACATATACCGTCGTCTTTTTTCTATATCTGTTATGGTATAACTATTGACCGACTTAAATTTAGAGCTCATGCAGACAAGCCTCTCCAATTCCTATTAGTTTTAATATTTGCGGATATAGCATCAAATTTTTTAGAGTTAATACTTAGAAATCATTTTATTTCAAATCCTTTCGAACCTATATTAAAAACAGTGGTAATTACAGCTATAATTAGATCAACTATAATTCTATGCTTATATTGGATAATAAAATCATATAACCTTATTATAACCAAAGAAGAACATCAAAGGAGGTACCATGATCTTCTCCTTATCACAGCCAAGATGAAATCAGAAATATTTTTCTTAAAAAAGTCTATGCAAGATATAGAAAATGCAATGGGCAAAAGCTATGGAATTTATAACAAACTAAATGATACAAACATTTTGCTTAAAGAAGACATAGAGCAAATCAAATCCGACTCTTTGGAATTGTCTATACAGATACATGAGATTAAAAAAGACTATAATAGAATAGTGCTCAGCATGGAAAAAATACTCCCTGCAAGAGAAACGAGCAATACAATGAGAATCAGCGAAATTTTCAACATTATACAAGGCTTATTTGCCCGCTATCTGGAGGGGCTTAATAAGGATGTCAATCTATCATTCAAAGTAAAAGATGATTATGATACAGATAAGTACTTTATAATAATCTCTATTTTGAACAATCTTATTCAGAATTCAATTGAAGCTTGTATTCATGATAATTCATATGTAAATGTTATTAGCGAATTGGACGATGATAAAGTAATTTTCAGAGTTGTTGATAATGGAAAAGAAATACCTGAAGAAGCAAAAGAATTGATTTTTGAGCCTGGCTATACTTCTAAATATGATCCTAATACAGGTCTGGTATCGACAGGTCTCGGACTTGCCCATGTGAAGATGCTGACAGAATATTTAAATGGTTTTATAAGAGTTAGTTCTCAGGGCTCAGAGGAAAAGGAATTTATACTTACTTTTTCAAAGAAAGATATAATAAGCGGGAGGTAGTTCAATGCATAGCTTTATAGTCATAGATGATGATAGAAGCATTAGAAGTGTTTTGATGAAAATAATTGAGCAATACGATTTAGGTGAAATTATAGGAGAAGCAGATAATGGAGCTGCAGGAGAGGAAATGATAATAACTCATAGGCCTGATATTGTTATAATTGATTTGCTGCTGCCTATGAAAGATGGCATTACAATTGTAAAAAAAATAAAGTCCTTAGATATAAAAACTGTCTTCATTATGCTATCTCAGGTCAGCTCTAAGGATATTATAGGTAAAGCTTACGAAAACGGTATTGAGTTCTTTATTAATAAACCAATTAATGTCATAGAAGTTGTAAATGTTATAAAGAGGGTAAAAGAATATATAACTCTCAGAAGAACATTTCAGACAATTGAATCAGCAGCTCTTCAATTGAAGAAGGATGAGTATTCTAGTGAAAACAGCAATATAGATAGATACAAAAAGCTACTGAATCAAATCTTATCTGATATTGGTATTATAGGAGAACTAGGTAGTAAAGATATTGTAAAAATTTGTTTAGTTTTTATCAAGGACAGAGAATTAAACAATGAGCTCGAAGAGATGCAACTTTCTGACTTGTTTAGAATAGTAATTGAAAGAAGTCCTTATGATTCTAAAAATATTAATATGGATAGTAAAGCCATTGAAATGAGGATAAGAAGAGCAGTGTCTAAAGCAATGAAAAATGTGGCTACCTTAGGTATTGAGGATTTTGCAAATGAAAAGTTTATGCTTTATAGTTCCTCTTTATTTGATTATATAGAAATAAAGAATGAAATGGATTATATAAGAGGCAAGAGCAAAACAGGTGGCAAAGTCAATGTAAAAACATTCATCAGAAGGCTTCTGGTGATGTTGGAAGAATATGAAAACCCCTTTTAGCTTGTACAAAGTTTCCTAATTTTCTAACAATATTGTTAGTTT
>NZ_JAWLCK010000045.1:0-21622 GCF_041687175.1 Lutispora sp. | reverse complement strand
ATAATAATCTTATTGCTTAAATCATATATTAGGAATATAATTAATATGGAAAAATAAAGGAAGGAGGTCGTGATGATGAAAAGATTAGCAGCTGGATTTAATGGTATAGTCTTCAATGATTTAGTATTTTTTGCACGACCTTTTGCCTTGAGTGGGATAGGTATATAGACACCTGTTCTATACCCTGAACAATAGGCCATAGGTTGTGCATAACCTGTGGTTTTTATTATTGTGTTACTGAGATTATCATGTTATTAAAGCCACAGCGAATCTAACCTGTGGCTTTTTTGTGGTATTTTTATAGTATTTATGAAAGTGGGTGATAGCGTGAAAAATTTTAAGTTGTTGTGGGATTTTATGAAGGGGAATAGACTTTTGTATTTGGCATCTATAATTAGTATAGGACTTGCTACCATATTTTCTTTTTTATCCCCTTTGGTTATCCGATATACCATAGATTCAGTAATCGGTGGAACTCCTATGAATGCACCTATATGGGTAATGAATATTATTGAAAGCATAGGGGGTCAGGATACATTAAGACAAAATATATGGATGTGCAGCATTGCTGTGGTATTGTTATCTTTGATAAACGGCATATTTACTTATTATAAAGGAAAATGGTCTGCAGTTGCATCTGAGTCCATCGCTCAGAATATGAAGGATACACTTTATGATAAATTGCAGAACGTAAGATATGATTATTATGTAAAGGCTGAGACAGGGGATTTGATACAAAGGTGCACTTCTGATGTAGACACTGTAAGAAGATTTCTTGCCATACAGCTGGTTGAAGTAGGCAGAGCATTATTTATGCTGGGAATGGCAATATCCATAATGTTTTCTCTGGATGTGAGGATGACCCTTGTATCTATGTCAATCATTCCTGGAATTTTCCTGTTTTCTACACTTTATTATATGAAGGTGAAAGCCTCTTTCCTGGAATGTGATGAATCGGAAGGGCAGTTGACCACAGTGCTTCAGGAAAATCTGACGGGGATGAGGGTTGTAAGAGCTTTTGCCAGGCAGCCTTACGAAAGGGATAAATTTGACGAAG
The DNA here is from genome assembly GCF_041687175.1 of Lutispora sp. Lineage (NCBI taxonomy): Bacteria > Bacillati > Bacillota > Clostridia > Lutisporales > Lutisporaceae > Lutispora > Lutispora sp. The sequence goes on along the minus strand of NZ_JAWLCK010000045.1, from coordinate 20,565 downwards.
TCAATAGGGATTTCAGAGGCAAGGTAAGCAATCTGATTTCACTATTGGCTTGGTACTGGTCCTTTTCAGATTTCCTGTCCATGCTTCAGATGGGCATAGTGTTGGTATCCGGTGTATATTGGACTGTATCAGGTCACATGACTTTAGGAACTCTGGTGGTGTTTACCACCTATGAAGGCATGCTATTGTGGCCTGTAAGATTGATGGGAAGAATATTGACGGATATGGGAAAAACCTCTGTTGCCTTGGGGAGAATAAAGGAAATATTGGATGAGCCATTGGATAAGGATGAGAAGGAAGGATTGAAACCTGAAATACAAGGAAATATTGAATTTCAACATGTTAATTTTAAATATGAAAATGGTAAGGAAGTTTTGAAAGATATAACCTTCAAAGTGAAGAAAGGGCAGACTGTGGCAATATTAGGGCCTACAGGCTCAGGGAAATCTACTTTGATGCATCTTTTACACAGGCTCTACGATTATGATAGTGGTTCTATTAAGATTGATGGAATAGAGCTAAGAGATATAGACAAAAAGTGGATAAGGGAAAAAATCGGCATAGTACTTCAGGAACCTTTTCTCTATTCAAAGACCATTAAGGAAAACCTTAAGATGGCTAAGAAAGGTGTAGATGAAGATAGGATTTATCAATCTGCCAGAATAGCCCATGTTCACGATGTCATAACAAGCTTTGAAAAAGGATACGATACCTTGGTAGGTGAAAGAGGGGTAACACTATCCGGAGGCCAGAAACAAAGAGTTGCAATAACAAGGGCATTGATTAAGGACTGCCCAATATTGATATTTGATGATTCTCTCAGTGCTGTTGATACAGAGACAGATGCGGCCATAAGGAAGGCTTTGAAGGAGAGGAAGAAGGATGTAACTACCTTTATCATATCTCATAGGATAAATACTCTTTCTGAAGCAGATATGATATTGGTGATGGAAGAGGGCAGAATTATAGAAATAGGCAAGCATGAGACTTTGGTAAACAAGCCGGGTCTTTATAGAAGAATATGGGAGATACAGAATACTAAAGAGGATGATCTTACTGCTTGAGGAGGGGGCGAATTTATGACCACATATCAGGAACAGGAATACAATAAGAAAATTGATTTAAGTCTTTGGCGAAAGCTTTTTAAATATGTTATGCCCTACAAGAAATACATGATAAGGCTTACTTTAGTAATGATGGCAGTAGGTGGTATAGATGTTATCTTTCCTCTCATGACTAGATATGCTATTGATAATTTTGTAATAGAGGGCAAATTTGAAGGATTGTGGATATTTGCAGCGGTTTATGGATTATTAGTGCTAATTCAGGCAACAAATGTTAAGCTTTTGGCACTTAATGCGGGGAGTATTGAAACAGGAGTAATATATGATATAAGGCGAAAAGGCTTTGACAATCTTCAGCAGTTATCTTTTTCCTACTATGATAAAACACCTGTAGGATGGATGATGGCAAGGATGACCTCTGATGTGCAGAGACTTGGAGATACTATAGCCTGGGGCATGGTAGATATGGTATGGGGCTTTACTATGATGGTAGGCATAGCTATAGTGATGCTGTTTATTAATTTCAGGTTAGCATTGATAAGCTTATCGGTGGTGCCACTGCTGGCCATAGCAAGCGTCTACTTTCAACAGAAGATATTGAAAGCTCATAGAAGGGTGAGAAAAATAAATTCCAGGATTACAGGAGCCTTCAATGAAGGTATAATGGGGGCCAAGACTACCAAGACTCTAGTCAGGGAAGAAGAAAATCTGAAGGAATTCAAAGGATTGACTTTGGAAATGTTCGATTCATCTGTAAGAGCTGCAATGTATTCAGCAGTATATCTTCCCCTTGTTGTAACATTGGGAAGTATAGGTACAGGTTTGGCTATGTGGTATGGAGGCAAGGCTGTTATGCTGGAAACCATCAGTTATGGAACCCTTGTGCTTTTCATATCCTATACCATTCAGTTTTTTGAGCCTGTAAGGGATTTGGCAAGGATATTCAGTGAGTTCCAATCTGCTCAGGCTTCTGCTGAGAGAATAATGTCTCTTATAGATACTAAGCCGGAGATAACAGATACACCGGAGGTTCTTGAAAGTTTCGGAGATGTTTTTGACCCTAAGCCTGAGAACTGGCCTGAAATTAAAGGAGATATAACATTTAGGGATGTAAATTTTTCATATAAGGATGGAGAAGAGGTTCTTGAGAATTTCAATCTGGAAGTGAAGGCAGGACAGAGCATAGCTTTGGTTGGTGAAACAGGATCAGGGAAGAGTACCATAGTTAATTTATTGTGTAGATTTTATGAACCTGTGAGTGGAGAAATTCTTATAGACGGTGTAAATTACAAGGAAAGATCCCAGGCCTGGCTACAGTCAAATCTGGGCTATGTGCTCCAGACGCCTCATTTATTTAGCGGCACCGTCAAAGATAATATCAGATATGGCAAGCTTGATGCTGCAGATGAGGATATAATCAATGCGGCTAAGATGGTGAATGCTCATGAATTTATTATGAAGCTGGAAAAGGGATATGAAACAGAAGTAGGAGAAGGGGGAAGCAGGCTTTCAACGGGAGAAAAGCAGCTAATATCCTTTGCCAGAGCTATTTTGGCAGATCCGAGGATTTTTGTACTGGATGAAGCCACTTCTTCTGTAGATACTGAGACAGAGAAGATTATTCAGGATGCCATACAAAAGGTTTTGAAGGGTAGAACCAGCTTTATAATAGCCCATAGGCTTTCTACCATAAGATCTGCAGATAGAATACTTGTGATTAGTGATGGTAAGATTATTGAAGATGGTAATCATAGCAAGCTGATGAGAGAAAAGGGTCATTATTACAGACTATACACAAACCAGTTCATGGAAGAACAGGAGAAGGAGATACTGGGCAGGGTCAACGAATGAAAGAAGGAATGACGGCAATAATACCGTCATTCCTTCTTTTCCCCCTCGAATTCTTCTTCATAATCAAGCTCTATATATCTTCGGGCTCCTTGATACTTGCCCGTATATGTTCGTAAATCATTGATCACAACTTTCTTTTTGGATGAGCTGGCATGAATAAATTTGTGATCTCCTATGTATATTCCCACATGACCTATGGTTTTTCCGTTTGAAGAAAAGAAAACCAAATCACCGGGTTTTAAATCTTCTTTAGCCACTGGTATACCTTTTTTAAACTGCTGACTGGCTGTTCTCTCCAGTTTTATTCCAAAATTCTTCATAACATAGGTGGTAAGACCTGAGCAGTCAAAAGCATTTCCTGAAGATGCTCCGTAGACATAAGGTTTGCCTAAATATTTTCTGGTGAAATCCACAAAAGCACGGCTGCTTACTAAGCTAGTATTTTTTTCTTCCTCAACAGGCTTGGGAAATAATTCATTAAGCCTGGCTATGGTGTTGTTGTCTGCTTCACCTGTAATCTCAAGCCCTTCTTTTTCCTGAAATGCTTTTATAGCTTCCTTAGTAACTTCATCTATTACGGCAGTAATCTCTCCCTCATATAGACCGAGGCTTTTTAAGTCCTGCTGTATGGATGCAGCCAGTTTTTCTTTTTCTTTAATACTTTCTATCTGTATGATTCTAGCTTTAATATAGCTTATAGTTTCACGTCCTGCTATGCCGTCTACTTTAAGTCCATATTCTTCCTGAAACTTTCTAACTGCAGCTTCAGTTATAGGCCCATAGTAATTAGTATACTCATGGTAATCAAAGTAGCCCAATGTGTCCAAATTTTGTTGAAGTTCAGCTATATCTTTATGGGTCATGCCTGGTCTTAGGGTTGCGTCTCCCAAGTCCGCATTACCATTGGTGCCTAAGCAAAAGACAAACAATGTAGTGATGAGTACCAGCTTCTTCAAAACAATGCCTCCCTGTATGAGGTTTGTAAATTGTAACACATTTGTAATAATTATAATCCATGTCCCATATAAAAGCAATAAAAATGTCCAAAGTTATCTACCATTGCATTTTATTTCATATTTTCATATTATAGCAAATTATCCCTTCATTTTATCTTATACAGAGACAACTGGATTGTTTACATTTACAGGAAATGACTTCAGATTCTTATTTGAAAGCCTCACCTTCCATATATAATGGATATGCAGTGATAACTACAAGAAATGGATATATTCATGGATTGAAATTGAAATAAAAAAGTATAAATCTCTCCTTGCCGTGAAACATTAACAGTGATTATATGGTAAGGAGAGATTTTTTATGGTAAAGGATAGAGATACAATACCTTATTGGCTTGTTACAACAGAAGATACCGATTACCCATCACTGACAGAGGACATTGAAGTTGATGCTGCCGTGGTGGGAGGCGGCTTGACAGGAATAACTACTGCATACTTGCTAAAAAAAGAAGGATTAAAGGTAGCAGTTATAGAAGCGGACAGGATATGTAAGGCTACCACTGGTCATACAACTGCAAAGATAACATCTCAGCACACCCTGATATATGACAAAACTATAAAAGCCTTTGGTAAGGAGATGGCTCATCAGTATGCAGATGCAAATCAGCATGCTATAAGGTTCATGGAAGACCTGGTAAAAACCAATAATATAGAATGCGATTTTGAAGCTCAGGCAGCCTATGTGTTCACTCAGGATAAAAACTATGTTGAGAAAATAGAAAATGAAGCCAGAGCAGCAGAAAGCCTTGGAATACCCTCTGAATATGTACTTACCACACCTCTTACCTTTCCTGTATTAGGGGCAATGAAGTTTGATGGTCAAGCCCAGTTTCATCCAAGAAAATATGTGTTGGCGTTGGCTAAGAAAATTCCTGGAAGTGGTTCTCATATTTTTGAAGGCACAAGAGCTGTGGACATAGAAGAGGGAGAAGTATGTACAATAAAGACGGTGGATGGTAAAAAGATAAAGGCTCACTATGTAGTAATAGCATCTCATTATCCCTTTTATGACGGCAAGGGCATGTACTTTGCAAGAATGTACCCGGAGAGATCCTATCTTCTGGCCTTCAGGATTGAAGAAACACCTCCGGAAGGGATGTACATAAATGTTGAGACCCCAGGTATGACCCTGAGAAGCCATCCTCATGAAGGAGGAAGAATACTTATCTTTGGAGGGGAAAGCCACAAGACAGCCCATGGTGAAGAGACCACTACCCATTATGAAAATCTTAGAAAAATGGTGAAGGAGATATATACAGTTAAAGAAGAATTATATCACTGGTCTACCCAGGATTACTATACATTGGACGAAATACCCTATGTGGGCAGGCTCACTTCCGACACACCAAATATATATGTTGCAACAGGCTTCAGAAAATGGGGTATGACTAACTCCACTGCTGCAGCCATAATCATAAAGGACTTAATAACTAAAGGGAAAAATCCTTGGCAGGATATATTCAGCCCTCAGAGGGGAACCACTGCCAAAGCTGCAGGTACCTTCATAGTCCAAAATGCGGATGTGGCTGTGCAGCTTATATCAGGAAAGATGGAAAATCCGGATGATGAACTGGATATCAAAAATGGAGAAGGAAAGGTTGTGGAATATAAGGGCAAGAGAACAGGTGCTTATAAAGATCAGGACGGAAAGCTGTATCTGCTGGATCTGACATGTACCCATATGGGATGTGAGCTTAAGTGGAATGATGCGGAGAAGTCCTGGGATTGTCCCTGCCATGGTTCAAGATTCAATTATGACGGAACTATAATAGAAGGGCCTGCACTATTTACCTTGAATCATCCTGATGAAGGACGCAACCAAGTAGAGCCTAATGTGCTTAAGTAGCGAGACATCAGGCTTCTTTTAAATCTGACTTGTTGTGCTTGTAAATAAGTGGAATCAAATAGGAAGCAACAAGTTTATTTAATGTACAAACTTAAAGAATTATTGTAGAATATATATCGTAAGAGTTTTTATATAGAATGGAGCCCAAAGGTAAATCCACATTGATGAAGTTTAAGTCGTACTAGAAGAATTATAGAGGGGGATGTATTATTTGGACTTGTTGCTAGAAAAATTTAGAGATGTTTTGTCTTCTGTTTTACCAATAAGTATATTAGTGATGATACTTAATTTTACTTTAGTACCTGTGGAAACGGATATACTGATCAGATTTATTATAGGATCAGTGTTGGTTATTATTGGATTAGGAATATTTCTTTTTGGAGCGGATATAGGAATTACCTCAATAGGAAATCTTATGGGCGAGGAGATAGCTAGATCTAATAGAGCTTATGTGGTTGCAATAATGGGGTTTGTTCTAGGGTTTATTATCACCATAGCTGAGCCAGATTTGCAAATACTTGCTCATGAAGTAAACAGTGCAAGCGGTGGAAGTATTCCAGCTCCCTTGATCCTTGTTGTAGTTTCCATAGGGGTGGGAATCATGGTGGCTATAGGCTTATTTAGGATTCTATATGAAAAACCGTTGAATAAACTGTATACCATAGTGTATTTTATTATTTTTATATTAGGTCTATGGGTTTCAGAGGAGTTTTTGGCTATTTCCGTTGATGCATCGGGAGCTACCACAGGAGCAATGACAACACCCTTTATCTTGGCATTAGGGCTGGGTGTCTCTCAGCTAAAAGGCGGAAAAACATCTGATGAAGACAGCTTCGGACTGGTAGGTATTGCTTCTATGGGACCAATACTTGCAGTTATGATCCTGAATATAATTGCAGGTGCAGATAAGATTGTTGGGGAAGCGGAAGTTTTCAGGGCCCATAGCGGAGTTCTAGGACCCTATTTAGAGGAATTCTCTATAATGATAAAAGAAGCAGCCATACCTTTGATACCCTTGCTAGTTTTATTTATTGCCTTTGATATGTTTAAATTTAAACTCAACAGAAACAGGCGGAAAAGGATATTTAAAGGTCTTATTTACACTTACATTGGACTTGTATTATTCCTAGTAGGAGTTAATGCAGGTTTTATGGAAGTTGGAAGGATTATGGGTTATGGTTTAGCTAGCATGCCAAATAACTGGATTGTACCTATTGTAGGATTTTTATTAGGTATGATGGTAGTACTGGCTGAACCTGCTGTACATGTTTTAACAAAGCAAATTGAGGATGTAACTTCGGGACATATTCCAAGAAAAATAATATTATTTGCACTATCCGCTGGAATTGCTTTTGCTGTTTGTATGTCTATGCTGAGAATAATGATACCAGGATTGAAGCTATGGCATTTCTTGTTGCCTGGGTTTGCCTTAGGTGTATTTTTAAGCCACAAGGTGCCGCCTATTTTTGTGGGCATCGCCTTTGATGCAGGAGGGGTTGCATCAGGACCAATGACAGCTACTTTCGTATTGGCCTTTGCCCAGGGAGCTGCTAACGCTATTCCAACAGCTAATGTGTTGGTGGATGGGTTTGGCGTAATAGCGATGGTTGCAATGATGCCTTTAGTAGCTTTACAATTGCTAGGACTTGTATTTAAAGTTAAAGCAAGAAGGGAGGGCATTGATGTCAATGATACTGGAAGATAAGGCTTTGTCCTTGTTTTGTGTAATCGTTAACTTTGGAGAAGGAAGCAAAATATTAAAAGCTTCTAAGGAATTAGGGGTAACGGGAGGCACCTTTCTTCTAGGGAAAGGAACAGTAAAAAACAGCATACTCAATATATTAGGGCTTGATGAAGTGAGAAAAGAAATACTATTGATGGTCATAGAAGAAAGTTTGGAAGAAACCCTGAACGACCATCTAACAAAGAAATTTCATATGGATAAACCCAACCATGGTATAACTTTTTCCATTCCAATAAGTTGTTTGGCTATTCTAAATGGGAATGAATATATATCAAAACCAAGAATGAGAGGTGCAGATGATATGCAATATGAAGCTATATTTACAATAGTAGATAAGGGACTGTCCGACGATGTTATAGAAGCGGCACAATCAGCAGGCTCTACAGGAGGTACTGTAATTCACGGAAGAGGAGCTGGCTCCCATGATACTGCAAAACTCTTTAATATAGAAATAGAACCGGAAAAGGACATTATATTGATTTTATCAGAATTAGAAAAAACGGCAGCAATAGTGAATGCTATAAAAGAGAAACTAAATATTGAAGAGCCCGGAAAGGGTATAATATTTGTGGTTGATGTAAATAGAACCTTTGGGCTATATAGAAAATAAATTCCAGATATTTTGATTAGTAATATAAATATAAAGCCTCTATAGGTAGTTTATCATAGGAGTGTTTCAAATTTATAGAAGAAGGTGCAGTCGAAAGACTACACCTTGTTTTTTGCAGTATTTTACCGGTCCTTTTACCAAATCTTATAAATTTCATCAAGAATATTGCTTATTTTTCTTAAGCCGTTTATTTCATATTTTTGTGCAGCTTGTAGGATTTCAACAGCTTTTTCCCTCTGTTCTTGACTTATATATTCATTTTCTCTTTGAACAGGAAACATCAGGGATAATGTATGTAGCAATCTGGAGGCATTCTTATAATTTGAAATTGCCTCATCAAACAAATCATCCATTATTCCTATGCGTAACTTACCTTCCAGTAAAAATAGAGTGGCTAAGTTTTTGCAGTTTGCCCAGAAGGAAGCATTGTATGCCATACCGTAGTAATCGGCTTTTCCTTTTGAAACTGATTCCCACCAAACTCTATAAGCATCCGTACCCATTGTATACCCTTGGTTAGGTTGATGAATATGAGGATTGTTTACATTGATGGCATATTCAAAAATATCCTTTAAGGTTTTCAGATTGTCAGAAATACTGCCGGGACGAATAATATGTATTTCCAATATACCCCATTCACTTTCGCCTAACTCGTTATATAATTTCGGTCCTGCAATCTTCATAGAGTCAGGGTCAATATAGTAATAACCTTTTTCGTCATATCCTGCTATAAGATAATACATTGGTTTATCCATTTCCCATGCATAACAGGGCAATCCTTTATTTATTGAGTCACGAACTAAATTCCATGCTTCCTTTCGTTTGTAAGATATATCTATATCACCTTTCCAACCATTGAAATTTTCAATTATACCTCCGCAGTTTCTTACTAACTCATCAAAGCAACCATTATCATTCCAAAATTCAGGCCCTTTGAAAGAGACTTCGTCATTAATGTTGAGCATGAATGCATAAGGTGCTGAAATCCACCCAAGGGATACGTGTATACCTAGGTAACTCAAACAGGATCTTATGCAACTAACCAGTGAAGGAGTGCTTGGATAATATACAATACCTGGCAGCAACACTCTATTATTGGTCTCATCTTTATTAATTAAATTACTTTCGGAACTTATACATAATAATTCTTCAACTCCAATATGAAACAATTGGGACAAAACAGGTAAGAGACATGTATCTGGTAAAGCAATTCCATTTTCCCATTTTGATATAGCCTGAGGTGTAACATTTACCATCTTTGCGAGATTTTCTTGAGTAATGCCCATTTTCTTACGTAGAGCATATATTTTCTTTCCAACCTTAACTTTGTTTACCATAAACATACTCCTCAATCAAATGATAATCTAATTATAGTGCATATAAAAAGAACTGTAAATCAATTGCTATTTGATTTTCCATATGACAACAACTACAGGTTGATTTTTATTAATGTGTGCAATAAAAGTTAACCTTTAATTGTTAGACAATTTTGTACGTTCAAAGTATAATGAATTTAAATTATTGAGAAAGGGTAGTTCTATGGATAACAATTATTATGTAGATCATATAGTTAATAGAAATAATGTTATCTTTCGAATACTGGCAAAGGGTAAGAATATGATACACCATAAAGGTAATATTGAATGGTTTATGACAGATCCAAAAGGTGGCATTGAACGAATATTTGGAATGACACTAAATGAGAATAATGCACAGAAAGAAATTGAAGATCTGATTATTAAAATTAAATCAAATCTTGCACCAAGCATAATCAATATAAACCCACATTCAACACCCTATAATATTGGAGATATACTCATTTCAAATGGATTCACATTATGGGATAAAACTGCCTGGGGTTATGGCATGGCAATGGATTTACAAGGAATGAAGTTTTATGATGAGTATCCAGAAAAAATCATTGTTAAAAGGGTAGAAGATAGTAAATCCTTTGAATATTGGATACATATTCTCAACAATGCCCTATTTGTTGAACCATGTCTTTGGATTAAGAGCAATGATTTTGCTCACTTGCAGCAATTGAACAATCTGATACTGTATGTTGCTTACTATGATGGTGATCCTGCAGGTATTTCATCAGCCTGTTTTGATAATGAAGCAGCTGATATTAATTTTGTAGCTACATTGGATGGATATCGTAAAAAAGGTGTTGCAACTGCTGCTATTCATAAAGCTTTAAAAGAAATGCAACAAATGGGCATTAAGATTGCAACATTGACGGGAGAGTACTCTGCAAAACCACTATATGAAAGAATAGGCTTTAAAACATATTGTGAATTTAGGACGTATGAATATGAAAAATAACAAATTTTTTAATCGTGTATACAAAATAGTATCGCAAATACCTGAAGGTAAGGTTGCAACATATGGACAAATTGCTGCTATCCTTGGAAATCCTCGGGCTGCAAGGGTAGTGGGGGAAGCTATGAGAAGAACACCTGATTATTTGGACATTCCATCTCACAGAGTAATCAGTAAGGATGGAGCCATGGCTCCTGGATATGCTTTTGGAGGTGAAGACAAGCAACAGGAGATGCTGGAGAAAGAAGGCGTAATATTTAAGAGAAATGGATGTGTTGACATGCAAAAATGTTTATGGAGTAAAACCGTAATGGAGGAAAATGAATAAATCTAGGATAAAAAGATATATTAGGAAGGGTGTTATTATGCCAGAATTACCGGAAGTATATAATATCTCTAAACAGATGAATAATGAGCTTGCAGGCAAAAAAATAATTCAGATTGAAGTACTACAGGAAAAATGCCTGAATATGACGGTAGACAACTTCAGAGCTTTAATAGCAGATAAGCCTATTGAAAAAGTTTATTCAAAGGGAAAGTGGATTTTTATTAAATTTGCTGATGGTGCAGCATATATGCTAATTAGCTTAGGTATGGGTGGTGAAATAATATATCATTCCAAAGAGGAAAGGTATAATAGCAAATATCAGTTTAAATTTACTTTTGATGATAAAAGTTTTATGCATATATTATTTTACTGGTTTGGATATGTGCATGCAACGGATGAAACTCATCTTAAGGAGCATAAGATGACAGCAGAGCTAGGCATCTGTCCCTTAAGTTCTGAATTTACATATGAGAAATTTAAGTCCATGCTTATAGGAAAAAAGGGTAGGATAAAATCTTATTTGATGAATCAACATAATATTTCTGGTATTGGTAATGTATATATACAGGATATACTTTTTAAGGCAGGTATCCATCCCAATAGAAAAATAAAAGATATTACTGAAACAGAATTAGCAGGTCTATATAAAGCAATCACTGGGCATTTACAATATGCGGTGGAACTTGGAGGACTTGTTTATGAGCATGATTTTTATGGGCAAAAGGGACGCTACACTTATGATTTAATAGGGCATAGACCAGGCTCTCCTTGTCCTATATGCGGTACAATCATCAAGGAGATTAAATGCGGCAGCACCCGTTCGTTTATATGTGAAAAATGTCAACAATAAGATTAAAATTCTTCATTATCAATCAAGGATCAAAAATACTCTATGATTCCCTTCATTATAATTCCTATCTTAAGAAAAGTATACATAAGTCAACATTCGTTCTATTCATTATTTAATAAACAATAACTTCAGTACCATGGAATTATCTCATTACTTTACCCCATTAGTAACCTGGATTCATTTTTATATCCATTTACTATTCCAGTCAGGTAGTGACAAATTGTGGATCAGGAATTTTTTGAGTGCATATTTTTTATGTTATATGAAAAGGTTGTTTGGCAATTTGCTCCACAGGCAGGATATAGCAGTTAAATAGCCAATTATTATATAGTACATTAGATATATATTGTTATTCATAGATGTGGGGTGATAAAGTGAAGATAATTCATACAGGGGATTGGCATATAGGGAAAATAGTAAACGAATATCATATGACAAAGGATCAGGAGTACATATTGAATCAACTGTTGCAAATAATCAAAGAGGAAAATCCCCAAGCTGTGATAATTGCAGGGGATATATATGACCGTTCCGTTGCGCCGGTGGAGGCGGTAGAACTATTGGACAAGGTTTTAGGAGAGATTATATTAGATTATAATATACCGATTCTTGCCATAGCAGGGAATCATGACAGCCCTGAAAGGTTGAATTTTGGCAGTGGCATATTAAAAACCAAGGGACTATATATAGAAGGTGTCTTGAAAAAGGAACCGGCTAAAGTTGTATTAAATGATGAATACGGACCTGTAAATTTTTATTTGATTCCCTATGCTGATACAGCAGTTGTAAGGGATATTTATGAGGAACCAAGCATAAAGAGCCAGCAGGATGCTATGAAGGCCATAATAGAAAGAATAAAGAGCAACATGAACGAAAAAGAGAGAAATGTGATGATAACCCATGGATATGTGAGAGGATTGGAAGAACCGGAAACCTGTGAATCTGAAAGACCTTTATCCATTGGCGGCACAGATATGGTAAGCTATGAGCTTTTTGATAGTTTCTGCTATACAGCTTTAGGTCATCTCCATAGCCCGCAAAAAGCTGGAAGGGATAATATAAGGTATTCAGGCTCACTTTTGAAATACTCCTTCTCTGAAGTTAAACAGAAAAAAGGAGTCAACATAGTACATATTGACGATAAAGGTTCTGCACATATTGAGACAAGGCATCTGATTCCATTGAGAGATATGAGAATAATAAGAGGTGAGCTCAAGAATCTCATGGATCCGGAAGTATATAATGCAGGAAACAAAGAGGACTACATAAAGGCAATTCTCACAGATAGAGGAGAACTTTTGGATCCCATGAGAAAGCTTAAGTCCATATATCCCAATATAATGCTATTGGAGCTGGAGGATAGGGGAAACAGGGGAGAATATAATATACTGTCCAAAACCTCAAGAGGAAAATCCAAACTTGAGCTTTTTTCAGAATTCTATAAATACATAAATGATATGGAGCTGGCTATGGAAAGCGCAGAAGTCCTGAGCAAGATTATCCAGGAAGTTGAAAAGAGAGGTGAGGATCTTGAAGCCAATTAAGCTGACTATGTCTGCTTTCGGTCCTTATGCAGGCACTGAGGTCATAGATTTTTCTCTATTGGAGGGGCACAATATATTTGTTATAACAGGACCTACAGGGGCAGGAAAAACCACCATTTTTGACGGCATATGCTATGCTCTCTATGGCAGTGCTTCAGGGGAAGGAAGGGATGGGGAGAGCATGAGAAGCCATTTTGCTAAAGACGATACCCTCACCTATGTAGAGTTTGAGTTCCAGCTGAAAGGAAAGAACTACTATGTGAAAAGGATCCCCAAGCAGCAAAGAAAGAAGGAAAGGGGAGAAGGGTATACAGAGCAGAAGGCTGAGGCTGAATTCAAGGCTCCTGGAGAGCGGGTAGTGACAGGAGTAAGGGAAGTAAACGAAAAGATAGCCGGTTTGCTGGGAATAAGCTGTGAACAATTTAAGCAAATTGTTATGATACCTCAAAATGAGTTCAGGAAACTACTTATTGCTGAAAGCAAGGATAGGGAAGTCATCTTAAGAAAAATATTCGGAAGCTGGCAGTTTCAGATGATACAGGATATGCTGGAGGATAATGCCCGGCAATTGAGAAAAGCCATTGAAGCTTTGGAACAAAAAGAGCTTACTTATATAAGAGGCATAGAATGGGGTCAAAGGGAAGAGCTAAAAGCCAAAGCAGAAGCAGACCATGTCAATATTGATGAAATGAAAGAAGAGCTTGAAAATCTAATTAAGGAAGACAATGAAGAGGAAAAAAAGCTGGAAATGGAAGCAGAAAGCCTGGCAGGTGAGTTGGAAAAGCTTCAGGGAGCTCTTTTGAAGGGTATTGAAATCAACAATAGATTTGAAGAAAGAAAAAATGCGGAGAGGGATTTAAATCTGCTGCAGAATAGTAAGAATCTGTGGGATGAAAAGGAAAGAAAGCTTCAAAGAGCGAAAAAAGCTTTCTTGATAAAGGCTGTAGAAGAGCAGAAGATAAAAAGAAAAGCGGAGCTTGACAAGGCAATATTGGAGCATGAAAAATCTAAGCTTTCACTTGCAGCTGCTCTTGAGAACTATGAAAAATCCAAGAAAAATTTATCAAAAGAAGAGGAACAGGAAGAAGAGAGAAGGAAGCTGCAGGATAAAATAGGGGAGCTAAAAAAGGATATAGATAAGGTAAGGGAATATGAGGGGCTTTCCACAAGGCTGGAAGAGCTTATGAAAAGTCTGGAACTGAAAGAGAAGGCCATAAAGAAAAACAAGGAAGAAATAGAGACGCTAAAGGAGCATATAAAGAAGCTTAAAGCTGATATAGAAGCTGCAAACGAAGCTACACTCCAATATATGAAAAATGAAAAGGATTTGAAGGAAAAGGAAGACATCTTAACAAAGCTTAAAAGCTTTGAAATAGAGAATCAATCTCTTCAGGACTTAAGAAGCGATTATATAAAAAAGAAGGCTTCCTATGAAGAATTATATAAAGCTTATGAAGAGAAGAAAAAGATTGTTGATGAATTAAGCCTCCTCTTTTTCAAAGGACAAGCAGGATTATTGGCAAAAGACTTGAAAGACCAGCAGCCTTGTCCTGTTTGCGGATCCTTGCATCACCCAAGCCCTGCAAAGGAATTATCAGGTATGCCTTCGGAAGAGGAATTGAAAAGCAAGAAGGCTGAATTGGATGCAATAAGTGATAAGCTGAGAAAAGCGGCTGATGAGTATGCAGATGTAAGAGCTAAGGGAGAAGGCCAAAGGAAAACCGTTGATAAGCTAAAGCAGGATTTGTCTGATGTATTGGAAGAAGAAAATATTAAAGCCATTATTGAAAAATACGAAGACAGTATAACAATCATAAAAACATATATAGCTGATTTAGATAGAAAAAGGAAAGAAAAAGACAAGCTGCAGGAACTTTTGGATAAATCGGAAAAGGATTTGGAATCAAAAGAGAGTTTGGTTCTTATCCATGAAAAGGAATACAGAAATCTATATGCTCAGGTTGAGGGAAACAAGGCCTTATTATCTAAGATAGAAAAGGATTTATCTTATGGTATAAAAGAGGAAGCTCAGCTTTTGGTGCATATAAATAATCTGGAAGAGAAATACAGCAGGATGAAGAAGGCTTATGATGATGCCAGAGAAGCCTTTAGAATGGCTGAGGTTGAAATGGCAAAGGAAGAGGCTAACAAGAGTTTTATGGAGAAAAGCATGGAAAATGCTGAAGAGGAATATAAAGAGGCTGCTTCAAAGTTTACAGAGTCTTTGTTGAATGTAGGATTTGAAGACAATGAGCAATATGAGGCTGCAAAGATGACAGAAGAAGCAATGGAGGCTCTGGAAGCCGAGATAAATAAATATAAAGAAGAACTCAAGTCTGCTGCAGACAGACTAACAAAAGCATTAAAGAATATCGAAGGTTTGGAGCCTGCTAACATTGAAGATATAAATCAGAGCATAGCTTTATATAAAAACAAAAAAGCAGAAGTGGAAAAAGCCATAAAGCAAAACTTTGCTCGATTGATGCATAATAAGGGATTGCTGGAGAATTTGAAGGCTGCAGGCAGTGAGAAGAAGGAGCAGGAAGATGCATATAGTATAGTGGGTCACCTGGCTAATATGGCTAAAGGGAACAACAGAGAAAGACTAAGCTTTGAGAGATATGTGCTGGCGGCATATTTTGATGATATTATCTATGCTGCTAATCAGAGACTCAGAAAGATGACAGATGGCAGATTTGAACTTTCCAGGATTAAGGAAAAGCAAAAAGGAAATGCCCAGCAGGGGTTAGAAATTGAGATATTTGATTATTATACAGGTTTACCCCGCCATGTGAAGGTCATATCGGGAGGAGAAAGCTTCAAGGCCTCCTTATCTCTGGCTTTGGGATTGTCTGATGTGGTACAATCCTATGCAGGAGGTATAAGCTTAGATACCATATTTATCGATGAAGGCTTCGGCAGTTTGGATGAGGATTCTTTGGAGAAATCAATACAATGTTTGTTAGATCTGCAGAAAACCGGCAAGCTGGTGGGAGTAATATCTCATGTGGGAGAGCTGAAAGAGAGAATAAGGGCAAGGATCGAAGTAACCCAGACTATGACAGGAAGCAACTCAAAAGTGGTAGTAGTTTAGATGAGGTGGAGAAATGGAGAATATTTTTGATTTAGGGGCTTTTATTATCAGCCTCCTTGTATTACTGGTGATGCTTGTTGAAAGAGGCAGCGCAGCCAAAAGAAACGAAAAGTTGAAACAGCAAATAACCGCTGCAGAAAGCAGAATAGAATATTTGGAAAAGTTATTGGACAAGACAGAAAAGATTATAAGAGAAGAGATGGGGTTGAGCAGAGGAGAAGTTTCCAGTTCCATGAAGGGCCTAAGTGATTCTTTAATTTCAAGGATAAATGAGATGTCAAAACTTCAGCATATGCAGGTGGACTCTATGGATAGCCGAATGGCAAGGCTGGCAGAAACCAACGAAGAGAAGCTGGAGGCAATGAGAAAGGAACTGGAGTTAAAGCTCAACAGTATTATGAAGGATAACAGTGAGAAGCTGGAAGCTATGAGAGTAACGGTGGATGAGAAGCTCAATGATACATTGGAGAAGAGACTTGGTGACTCCTTTAGGCTTGTAAGCGAAAGGCTTGAGCAGGTACATAAGGGTTTAGGTGAAATGCAGATACTGGCCACTGGTGTTGGGGATTTGAAGAAGGTACTAACTAATGTGAAGACAAGAGGCATATGGGGTGAAATCCAGCTTGGCAACATATTGGAGCAGATACTCACACCAGAGCAGTATTATACCAATATATCCACAAGAAAGAATAGCCAAGAGAAGGTGGAGTTTGCCATAAGGCTTCCCGGTAAAGGGGGAGATGGAGAGGAAGTGCTTCTTCCCATAGACGCAAAGTTTCCTCAGGAGGACTTCCAAAGGATGGTGGAAGCCGGCGAAAAAGGTGATGCTATTGCAATGGAAGAGGCAGCAAAGCAGCTGGAAAACAGGATAAAAGCAGAAGCTAAGAGGATAAGCGAAAAGTATATAAATCCTCCTACAACTACAGATTTCGCTATAATGTTTTTACCTATAGAAAGTCTATATGCTGAAATAGCAAAAAGGTCGGGACTCATAGAACATATTCAGGAGAAATATAAAATAAACATCTCAGGGCCTTCTACTATGGCAGCCTTCCTGAATAGCCTTTCCATGGGCTTTAGAACTCTGGCAATACAAAAGAGATCCTCAGAAGTATGGGCTCTCTTGGGAACTGTAAAAAGTGAATTCAGCAAATTTGGAGATATACTGGACAAGACCAATAAGAAACTTCAAGAGGCCAGTAAAACCATAGAGGCAGCTACTAAGAAGACTAGAACCATCGAAAGGAAACTGAAGGATGTGGAAGCGTTGCCGCTAGAGGAATCGGCGATAGCCTTAGATACTGTAGCGGATGAAGAATAAGCATATGTGAACTGCACATATGCTTATTCTAGTTTGTTATAGTATCGAAGTAATACCCTAGGCTTACGCATCACTTTTCCACATATCCTAAGCTCTCGGACAGCTCCTTTGCTGTATCCGTCACGTTTTTTATAATGGTGGTGATACCCTTTTCCTTTAACCTATATGTAGGGCCGGAAATGCTGATAGAAGCTATAGCTTCACCATAGCAATCAAAAACTGGAGCAGCTATACAGGTGACCCCTTCTTCCCTCTCCTCATTATCCATTGCATAACCCTGCTGCCTTATAATATCAAGTTCTCTTACTAATTCATTTATATCCGAAAGAGTATTTCCCGTGAACTTTATAAAGTTGGTATTGTTCAATACCAAATCCTGTACCTTTTTAGGCTGATATGACAAAATGGCTTTTCCACCTCCGGTACAATAGAAAGGCACCTTAGCTCCTAACTGGGTAAAGAGTTTAAGAAGCTTAGTGCTCTCGGACTGAGCTATATAGATAACCTCATTTCCATCCAAAACTACTAGATTGCTAGTCTCGCCAACCATTTCTCTAAGTTTGTCCAGATACGGCTGAGCTAAAGAAGCAAGAGCGTTTTGTCTTTTTGCCATACCGCATATTCTGAATAACTCAAAACCTATCCTATACTTTTTTGTTTTTTTGTCCTGTTCGATAATATTACACTGTTTTAACGTGTTGAGGAGATGATAGGTGGCACTAACACCATAATTTAGTCTATTGCTTATTTCAGTTACACCAAGACCATCTTCGGATTTTGCAAGTTCTTCCAAGACTTCAACGGCTTTTATCACAGAACCTATTGTTTTCGTATCTTTCATTATGTTGTTATTCAATATTACCCACTCCTAAGATGTAATTTACCTATGTTAAAATCATAGTACATTTAAGACAAGTATGTCAATCAAATATGACATAATAAGTGTCAAAAAATGCTGTAATAAAAAAGAACTCCCACTTAGAATAATAAGTGGGAGTATTGCGGTGGTACGCTATTAAATAAGGTGGTACGCTATTAAATAAGGTGATACGCTATTGAATAATTTGCTACTTTTCTGCCTCTTGATATACCTTTAAAGCTGAGGTAATGGCAGTTCCAATATCTGCTTTATATCCTTGGTTCATCAATGCATCTCCTAAGGCACCCAGGAGCAATATTACATTATTTCTTCTTGAAGATTCACCCATAAGTCCTACTCTCCAAGCCTTACCTTTGAAATCTCCAAGGCCGCCTCCAATTTCGATGCCGTATTTCTCTAATAAGTATTGTCTTACTAGATCATCATTAATACCATCAGGTATGCTGATAGCATTTAATGTAGGAAGCCTGTGTTCCTTGTTTTTAACCAACATTTTTAACCCCATAGCTTCTATACCTGCTACAAAAGCATCTGAGTTAAGCTGATGCCTTTTAAACCTCTTTTCCAGGCCTTCTTCACAAACAATCAACAAAGCTTCTCGTAATCCGTAGATCATATTAATTGGAGCAGTATGATGGTAAGTCCTCTTTTGGCCCCAGTAGTTTTGTATCATGCTTAAATCAAGATACCAACTGCTAACCTTTGTCTTCCTGTTATTTAATACGTTTATAGCCTTTTCACTAAAAGTAATAGGTGATAATCCGGGAGGGCAGCTCAAAGCTTTTTGAGTACCGCTATAACAAGCATCGATACCCCATTCATCTACTTTTAATTCAACGCCACCTAATGATGTTACTGCATCAACTACTAATAGAGCATCATTATCTTTCGCAATTTTTGATATTTCTTCCAGAGGCTGCTTGATACCTGTTGAAGTTTCTGCATGTACAATAGCCACTAGTTTAGCCTTTCTGCAACTTCTAAAGGCTTCTCTGACTTTTTCAGGATCTATTATCTCACCCCATGGAGCTTCTACACTGATAACTTTAGCACCACACCTTTGTGCTATATCTCTAAGTCTTTGACCAAACACTCCATTAACACATACAATGGCTTCATCTCCTGGTTCCAGGAGATTGACCATGACTGTTTCCATACCTGCACTTCCTGTACCTGACATAGGTAAAGTCAGTCTATTATTAGTTTGGAATACATGTCTTAACATTTCCATGGTTTCATTGGTTATCTCCAAAAAATTAGGATCAAGATGGCCATATAAAGGTTTAGACAAGGCATTTAATACCCTTGGTGATACTTCTACAGGGCCAGGGCCTAATAATAACCTGTAATCCGGAGCTAACTGTTTATATGTCTTTTTCATAGTGAACCCCCTTTTGTAAATTTAACATTGGTAAATATATATTTACTATTATTAAATATATTCAACATAAGTTTGAAAAATCCTTCTAAATAAAATAAAAATTTAAAATAATTTTTTGAATTTAAATTTTTAATAGCAACTTTCATTTAAAAAAAGGCATAAATAAAGAGACCATCATATTCGATGGTCTCTAATAATTCTTATTATCTATGCTTCTTTATCAAGCATTATATCAATTATTTCAAGATCGGTACCTTCCATGCCTTTTCGGCCTAATCTGCCTATGCTTTTGATGGTAGCCTCGACTCCATCCTTAACAATACCTTCTCCATTCTTGAAAACCTTACCGTCCATGCTCAACTGATGTCCCAGAATTGCTGCATCTACAGCAGAAGCAATCTTAGCTGCGCAGGAGGGTTTAGCTCCATCACATACAATACCGCTTACATTAGCAGTTGTGTTGATGATTGTCCTTGAGATATCCTCATATTTACCACCATGGAGATATGTTATAGCAGCAGCGCTTCCAGTTGCTGCGCTCACGGCTCCACAATAAGCAGAAAGTTTACCTATCAAAGATTTTTGATGAATAGAAACAAGATTGCTTATGATCAATGCTCTCATTAATTTTTCTTCACTAACCTTTAATTCCCTAGCGTATTCAACTACAGGAAGGGTTACAGTGATACCTTGGTTTCCGCTACCTGAATTAAT
>NZ_JAWLCK010000044.1:0-21623 GCF_041687175.1 Lutispora sp. | reverse complement strand
ATGCATCATCTTCCTGTCGTAGATACCTAAGAAACTGCCTGCCAATCTCACAGGCCAATTCATTGGATAGGATTGTATACCTAGTACATTTTCAATTTCCTCCATAAGTTCAAAAGGATCTCTTCCTTCTCTGTCCAGTTTATTTATGAATGTAAAAATCGGTATGCCTCTCATACGGCAAACCTTAAAAAGTTTTTTGGTCTGCTCTTCAACACCCTTCGCATGATCTATTATCATTACAGCGCTATCTGCAGCCATAAGAGTTCTGTAGGTATCTTCACTGAAATCCTGGTGTCCCGGTGTATCCAATATATTTATACAATATCCATTGTATTCGAACTGCATGGCACTTGAAGTTACAGAAATTCCTCTCTGTTTTTCTATTTCCATCCAATCTGACACAGCATATCTTTCAGCTTTTCTTGATTTAACAGAACCGGCTAATCTTATAGCTCCCCCATATAATAGGAGCTTTTCCGTAAGCGTTGTTTTCCCAGCATCAGGGTGGGATATTATGGCAAATGTTCTTCGCCTTCTTATTTCATTTCTAATCCTCTCATCAACTAGCTGCATTTATCAAAAACCTCTCTCCAAACTTCTCTTTTATCTTTCCCTTTCAGAACAAATTAATTTTACATGAGTCAAAAAACTCTGTCAATCCAATATCTTTAAAAACTGCTGAGTAACATATAATAGTAAAGAGAATATATTAAACTATAAGCTAATGGAGGTGTGTTATGCAAGAAAGTGGTTATATAAGGAAATTCTTCTTAGGTGCCAACACCCACAAAGGCTTTCATTCTTATTATGAATATGTTGTGCCTGGAATCCCCAACAGGCTGTTTATATTAAAAGGCGGGCCGGGGACTGGTAAATCAACTTTTCTAAGAAAGATTGCAAAGGAATTTGCCGAAATGGGTTATGATGTAGAACTGCATCATTGTTCTTCCGACAATGATTCATTAGACGGGATACGCATAGTCCCTTTCAATATTGCAGTTATGGATGGCACTGCCCCCCATACTACAGATCCAAAATATCCCGCTGTAGTAGATGAAATCATTAATTTGGGAGAATACTGGAACAAAGAAAATATTCAAAAGAATAGAGAGGCTATAATAAGCTGCAATAAGGAATTGAAAAAGTTATATGCCTCATCCTATAGATTTCTAAGTGCAGCAAAGGAGGTACAGGATGATTTGGAAGCTTTAGTTGGTGATGAGTATGACTGGACAGGTTTTAGCAGTACAGTATCTGAATATAAATCCTCTATATTAAATTCTCTTGAGCCAATAAAAAAACAAGGAAAAAGCAGACATCTATTTCATTCCTCTATCAACTCAGCAGGTAGAGTTGACTTTATAGAAAATGCCCTACCAAAGAATAATACCTGTCATTATATCAAGGCCCAGTATCATACTGCTTCCACAAGACTTTTGAGTTCCTTAATTTCCGACCTGTTAATGAAAGGCTACGATGTAGAAGTATTTCATCAGCCGCTGGATCCTGAAATAATCGAGACTATAATCATCTGTGAGCTTGGGCTAGTCATTACTAACGATGCAAAACTGGAGAATAAAGCAGAAAAAATAATTGACCTGGACAGCTTGAGAAATAAAGACATATCCAAAGATGATAATGCCTATATTGAAAACAATTATAGTCTATTCAATAGTCTCATGGATGAAGCCATAGTGAGAATACAAAGTGCCAAAAAACTCCATGACCAACTGGAAAGGTACTATATCGAAAGCATGGACTTTAAAAGAATGTCAGAACTAAGAAGTAAAACATTAGAAAGAATTAAGAATATTTGCCTGTAAACCTAAAGAGTATGCTAAAATTACTTAGCATACTCTTCTCTCAACATCCCATATAGCAGTAAATCATACCTCTTACCATCTCTATAAATAAACTCTCTGTATGTGCCTTCCTTTTTAAAGCCTACACTTTCATACAAACCTATAGCAACCTTGTTATAGCTTATTACATTAAGCTGTATCCTATGGAAGTTGAGTTCATTGAAACCAAAATCCAGCAATAACTCCATAGCCTCTTTACCTAAGCCCTTTCCTTTAGCTTCTTTATCACCAATACCGATAAAAGTAGTTGCTACTCCGTTGGTCCATAGTATTTCATCAAAACCTGCAACACCAATTATTTTATTGGAATCAAGCATCCTTATAGCAAATATATATTTATCCTCAGAACTATCATAATACTCTAGGAGCTTCAGCATATCTTTCTGAGATTTTGGTATAGCGGGAATCATATCATAATATCTTAAATACTCTACATTATTAAACCATTGTGACATTACATTAATATCTGAAGCATCCAATGAGTTAAGTTTTATTTTTTTGCCTATTAATAAATTTCTCATCATCAATCTCTCCGTATATTCACCAAATATTTTTTCTCCAATTTTATGGGATCATAAGCCAGCTTAGCCCTCCTAAGGCCGGGTATCCCTATATCCTCTTCTCTGTTTATATATTTTACATCCTTAAGATATAACTCAGCAAAAGTCCTGTTTATAAAGGCATAAATACCATTGTAGATTGTATCACCCTTTTCAATGTGTATTATAGCCATATCTTTATTGACAATCTCCCCAATGGTAAATCCGGCTATTACATCGTTTACATAAACAGCCATTCCAAGGCCATTTAGCTTATCAAGATTGTGTATTATATCTTTTATACCCTGTAGTTCACATTCCAGTTGAAAATTCTTTGGTTGATTGCTGAACCATTCCTCAGCAAATTTCAAACAATCATTTATTACCTTATCATTTGAAATGTTCTCTATTCTATGTTCATAGCTGCTTACAAAATGATTGTACTGACTTTTTCTTTTTCTCAGCTTATCTCCATTTAGCTTTATTAATTTTTCCGTCTCATATATATAATCAAAATTCTTTACATCCTGATAATACTCAAGGTTTTCTCCATACAAACTCTTCAACTCTTCTAAAAAGGACTCTTCAATATCTGAAAACAGAAACTTCATATTGCTGTTTTTCTTCTTGTACTCTATTAATTCTGATATTATGTCTTTCAAATTGGTCTTAGAATAGCCAATAGGCTGCATAAATACAGTCCCTTTGCCCTCCTCTGTTTTCTTAACTATCAGCACATCATCCAGTAAAGCATATTCTACGTTGCAGTATTTTCTCCAAAGATATAAGTTCAAAAAAGAATACTCATATGTATTGAAGTTATAGTCTCCTATATATTTCTTAAATAGGTCTCTGTCACCTAACTCCAATGCCTTAAAATGTAACAAAAAAATCACCCTTCTACCAATAAATTATTATATTTATTATATAATCATTATTATCATTATATCAATTATAACACTAAAACAGTAAAAAATCTGCAAGCGCTAACTAAATAAGAACAACAAAAAGGAAGCATGTAGCTTCCTTTAGTTTTACATATATGGTGGAGATAAGCGGGATCGAACCGCTGACCTCTTGAATGCCATTCAAGCGCTCTCCCAGCTGAGCTATACCCCCAATATTGTCCACGGCTTAACACCGTGACAATATATATAATAATTTATTTGATATAATTTTGCAACTGTTTTATTCAAATTTTATTGTGCCATATTTTCCATTTCATCCAGCAGCCTTTCAAAAACCCTTAAAGCCTCTTCAATGGGCTTTGAAGTTGTCATATCTACACCGGCTTTTTTAAGAAGCTCAATGGGATAATCCGAACCTCCGCTTTTTAAAAAATCCAGATATCTTTCTTTAGCCTTTTCCTCTTTATTAATTATCTTGCTGGCTAAGGCTGTGGCCGCAGAAAAACCTGTAGCATACTTATATACATAAAAGCTTGTGTAGAAATGGGGTATTCTTGCCCATTCCATCTCAATATATTCGTCAAGTTTAACATCTGGTCCATGGTATTGCTTGTTGAGGTTAGTATATATCTCTGATAATATATCTGCTGTTAGAGCTTCTCCTGATTCAACCTTTTCATGGATAATTTTTTCAAATTCAGCAAACATAGTTTGTCTGTATACAGTAGTTCTAAACTGCTCCAAATAATGGTTTAATAGATACATCTTCATCTTTTTATCATCGGTATTTTTCAGCATATAGTCCATAAGCAATGCTTCATTGGTTGTTGAAGCTACTTCTGCCACAAATATTTTATATTGGGCATATATATAATCCTGGTTTTTATCTGAATAATAGCTGTGCATAGCGTGCCCCAACTCATGGGCTAGAGTAAACATGCTATCTAAAGTATCATTATAGTTTAAGAGCACATACGGATGGGAGTCATAGCAGCCCCATGCATAAGCTCCGCTTATCTTTCCCTGATTTTCATATACATCTATCCAGCCGCTGGTATAGGCTTCATCCAATAGTTTAATATAGTCATCTCCAAGTATATGAAGCCCTTTCTTCACTGTATCTTTGGCTTCCTCATAGGGTATCTCTATATCAATATCTTTAATAACAGGTGTATATACGTCATACATATATAATTCATCTAATCCCAGGAGTTTTTTTCTGAGGGCCATATAACGATACATCAGGTTCATGTTCTTATGAATGGTATCTAAAAGGTTATCGTAGACTTCTACTGGAACATTATCTGGAAATAAAGCTGCTTCTCTTGCTGATTTATACTTCCTTACTCTCGCATTAAAAATATTTGCCTTTATATTTGCATTCAATGTTGCAGCTAAAGTATTTCTATGTTTTCTGTATGTAGAGTATAATGCGGTATAAGCATCTTTGCGAACTTGCCTGTTCCGACTCTCTACCAGCGCCATATATCTTCCCTTAGTCAGTTCTATTTCTTCTCCCTTATCATTTTTAACCATAGGAAATTTAATATCAGCGTTATTGTACATTTCGAAAATAGTTTCAGGAGCCTGTGCTAATTCTCCAGCCATAGCCAATATCTGCTCCTCACTCTTTGATAACACATAAGGTTTCAACCTTCTTATCTCATCAAGATATCTTTTGTAGAATAACAAGTCACTGTTTTCTTTATAAAACTTCTCCATATCTTCATCAGCTATACTGATAATTTCAGGCACCATAAAGGAACTCTTAGTCTCTAGTTCTACACTCAATGCATCCGCTCTGTCAGCAAGACTCTGATAATAAGAATCAGCACTGTCTTCATGGCTTTTCATATGTGCGTACACATATATCTTTTCAAAGAGTCTGGACATGGCCGCACTTAATTTTATTGAATTAAGCAGGTTATTGGATGAAGTTCCTATTTTGTTATCATATTTAGAAAGCTCATCTGCCATCTCTTTGACTTTTTTAAAATCCTTTTCCCAAAGTTCAATAGAATCATATAAGTGTTCAAGTTTCCACTTAAACTCTTCTTTTATTTCTTCTCTTTTTGGATTAGACGTATGTATTTTCATATAAATACACCTCCTGGTGATTATCTAATGGACATATATCTATTTTATACAAACTCATTATAAATATGAAATAAAATAGAATCAAATATAAATGAAATTTTCTTTTATAAATGTTACAATTTTTATTAAGAAACAATATATGAATCCATAGAGGCAGGTGTTTTTTTTGAAAATATTAATTGTGGATGATGAACCGGCTATAGTAGATTTGATTAAACTAAATCTTCAATTGGAAGGTATTGAATCAACTTCATGCAATAATGGCCTTGATGCCATTAAAATGGCCCATTCTGAAAATCCGGACCTGATTCTTCTTGATATCATGATGCCCGGCATGGATGGTTTCCAAGTTTGTAAAGAGCTTCAGGATCTTAATATTCCAATAATACTACTGACTGCGAAAAACTCAATTAAAGACAAGCTGTATGGCCTTGAACTAGGTGCAGATGATTATATAACTAAGCCTTTTGACAGCAGAGAGTTGATAGCCAGGGTAAAAACTGTTCTGAGAAGGGTAAATAAATACAGTAGCAAAGATGATTCTTCCATTATTGCTGGACCCATATCAATAAATATTAAGGAAAGAAAGGTTCATATTGATGGTAGGGAAGTGGTGCTTACCCCAAAGGAATATGATTTACTTCTCTTTTTTATTGAAAATCAGAAAATAGTGTTCTCCAGGGAAAACATATTAGAATCTGTGTGGGGATATGAATATATTGGCGACAGCAGAACAGTAGATATGCATATTCAGCGATTAAGAAGAAAACTTGGAAAATACAGTACTTT
This sequence comes from Lutispora sp., assembly GCF_041687175.1. Classification (NCBI taxonomy): domain Bacteria; kingdom Bacillati; phylum Bacillota; class Clostridia; order Lutisporales; family Lutisporaceae; genus Lutispora; species Lutispora sp. The sequence goes on along the minus strand of NZ_JAWLCK010000044.1, from coordinate 15,428 downwards.
TATAAAGACTGTATTCTCCATAGGCTATAAGTTTGAGGTGAATTATGAAACTCAAGTATAAAATACTAGCCTTAAATGCGGCTGCATTACTCATTATGCTTATAATATTAGGCCCCATTATAATTCAAATGTCTGATAATTACAATCTGTCAAATATACTTAATTATCTTCAGAGCCAAGGTGATTACAGCAGCATATATATAGAACAATATGTGCTCAATAAGGCAGGCAATATTTTTGAAGTTCCTAATGTAATGGAGAGCGACTCGTCCTATCTCTGCTCTTACCTGAGTAAGAATATTGATTGCAGAGTACAAATATTTTATGGCAACACTTTATTGGGTGATTCTGAGGAAATTCTTGATAACAATATAACTATACGCCCAGAAGTAGAAGAGACATTTAGAGGCAATAGAGCCTACTTTATTTCCAGGGCAAAAAATCGTACCCTTTATTTTGCTACACCTTTAAACATAGATGGAAGATACAATTATTCTCTTGCTTATATATATGATCTTACAGATGCAGATAATATGAAACGACAGAATATAAACATGTTCATTATAACAGGTTTGTTAGCTGGCTCATTGTCTGTATTTTTCAGTATTTTTATTTCAGGTAAAATTACTAATCCCATAAAAGACTTAACAGAGAAAGCCAAGCTTTTATCTAAAGGTGATCTCCATCAAAAAGTTGAAGTGCAAAGCAACGATGAAGTTGGAGAACTGGCTGGTAATTTTAACTATATGGCAGATAGCTTGAGGAAAATGATTCATGAGTTAAAAGATGAAAAGGATAAGCAAAAAAACTTTTTTGACAATTTTACTCATGAAATAAGAACCCCATTAACAACTATATTGGGGTATTCAGAACTGCTATGGAAAACTGATGACATAGATGTTAAGGACAAAAGCCTTTTTCATATTACATCTGAAGGCAAAAGGATGCTCAATATGGTAGAGAATCTGTTGGAGCTATCAAGATTGAAGCGCTTTGATTTTCAAATCAATAAATGTGATACTAACCTAAAGACCCTTGTAGAAGAAGTGTGTGATTCTATCCACTATAAATTGGGAAGGTATAATATCCAACTAAACTTAAAGCTTGAGAATTTATCTGCTTCTGTTGACCCGGATCTTTTCAAACAGGTAATAATAAATATTCTTGATAACAGCATTAAATACAGTGAAACATCGAAGATTGATATAACTTTGGAATACAACGAAGGTATAAAATTAACAATAAAAGATTATGGAATCGGCATCGATCCATACACTCTCGAAAACATTTTTGAACCTTATTACAAAGGTGATAAATCAAGAAATAGCAGTATTGAAGGCTGGGGACTTGGTCTATCAATTGTAAAAGAAATCATAGACAAACATGGTGCTGCTATTTCACTGACAAGTGAAAAAAACAAAGGTACTCAGGTGACAATAACCCTATGATTAAGCAGGAGGAAATTGAATGAAAAGATTATTAATTCTATTGCTATGCTCTATTACATTGCTTTCTTCTTGTGCCATAAAGGAAAATGAATTAGTCATAATCGATAATAAAGAGAATAGCAAGAATAGTGTCTCTGATAAATTGAAAGACTGGCAGATAGATCTGGTATCACAAAAAGTTCAGGTTGAAAAAAACAAGGAAGCAATAGCTCAAATAGATGAGAATATCATTCCTATTACAATCTCCCCAGACCATAATATTGTAATTGGGTATAATAATATAGAAGATGAAACCACTGATGAAAGAAACAGTATGATCATAGCTGGAAATATGGTGCAATACATGGATTTGTTTTCATATAATATTGCCAGTTCCACCAAAAAAAGTCTAGGAAAGTTCATGTCTATAAAAAGTCACCAATTTGATCCAAAAGGGAAGCAATGGGCTTTTATAGATGGCGAGGACAATGTCTACATCTACAACATGGAAAATGAAAGGCTTGTAAAAGTGATAGAAAAGTATAATTACAGAGAATTCAATACCATATGCTGGTCACGAGACTCAAAAAGGTTGATGCTGGACAATAGAATGATATTTGATATTGCATCGAGAGAATTTGTTTCAATTGCTGCCGATAGCTATACCCCATTTATTAGAATGGGCTTTAGCAACAACACATTCATAACAGAAATGAAAAACAATAAGTATGAAAATATAATAGCATTGTATAACTTTGACAATAAATCATATACCCAAATAGCCGACGGCTATTATAAAGATTCAGATAATACTAACTTAATATATACAGTAGACTTGCTTCAGGGTCTAAAAATAGTTAACCTGAAAACTCTTGAAAGCAAAACTATAGAGGAAGGTCCGGTTTATTGTGCAAATATACTAAAATCCACTGGAGAAGTAGTATATACAACTTTAAATACAAATTTCAATGACGAGAGATATCTTCTCATAAAAATAAATCCGGAAAATATGGTAAAGCAGGTTTTCCCATTATGTACTCCTACCTATTATTTGAGTCCTTCTGAGGATAGACTAAACTTTATCAGTAACTATAGTGAAAATTCAATAACTATAGACTTAGAGTCTTTCAAAGTAATTAAAACTATCAATAAGGAAGATAACGAAGACTTAAGAAAGATTAAGTCTGTAATATTGAAAATGTTTCTACTAGATTACAATTTCAATGGAAGCTTTGAAGAATATGAGGTTGAAGCAAAAAAGATATATACAAATACAGATTATCCTTTACCTCAGGAGGCACTGAACAATAAGCTGACAGATTTTAAACGTTTTAATACACCCTTGCCAAGCTTTCAAAAAGAAGCTTATATACCGCCATCTTTGAGCTTTGATACTATAACAATAAAAAACAATAAAGCTTCAGTCAATATCGGCCGGTTCTTCATAAACTCCATAGAATTGGTTAAAATTGATAAGGATTGGTTTATTACAGGATTTTCTACTCACCCTGAATCCAAAGAAATATCTCAAATAAGAAGTATTGTGAAGAAGCATATAGATGATATACTTGCAGGAAATAAAGCTGAAGCCTTAAGCTATTGGGAGGGTATGGAAGAAAGCGAGTATGTGGAAAACAATCGGAATATTGTAGAAAATCTAATAAATAACAGAGATAAGATAATAATAGAAATTGGCGAAACAGAGCTTTGGGCTATGAGCGACCCGCATCGGGCTGAATCACCTGGTTCAGCCACTGAAGCCCGAACCAAAATAATCATTAAAGATGGCAAAAACATAAATAAATACAAGATCGTGCTTTCCAGAATGCATAGAGATGGATTTACAATAAAATCCTGGGATTCTGACCCATTGAGTGTATCTCAGCTTTTTTAACATGAAAAAACAGGGCTCATCAAGCGATGATAAGCCCTGTTTTTTCATAGGAAGTTTTCATTTTCTCTATCACTCTTACTAGAGGTTCATATTCTTCATAGAACACAACTACTATATCATCCGGTTCTGCCGCAGCGATAGCCATTTCAAGGGCTTTTTCCTCAGATAATTCTATAGTGATTTCTGATTCCGGAATTGAACCCAGTTGGCAACCTTTTTTCAGCAGAGCTGCAATTTCTCCTGGCTTTCTGTTTCTCTTATCTTTATCCTCCTTAATATATATTTTATCGAAGGAGTTAGCACTCATCTCTCCTATAGTTATTGTGCTTGAGTCTGTGCGATCTCCAGGCACACCGATTACTCCTATTAATTTCTTTTTCTTCATCTGTTTTAAAGAATCCAATACATATTTATAGCCGTCAATATTATGGCCATAGTCTATTATCACTTTTACCCCATTGACATCAAACTGATTAAACCTGCCTGGATTATCCTTATCATTGGATTCAAAGGTTGATAGACCCTTTATAATATTCTCTGTTTTTATACCTAGACCATAAGCTCCCGAAGCTGCAGCTAGAGCATTATATACATTGTGTTTCAATATTCCACCCATTGTGGCAGGTATTTGATCTATACTCATAAGCATTGTGGTTTTATTACCTTGACAAATATATATATTCTTATCATCTGCATAAAGGCCTATGCCGCCCTTTTTAATGTGATTGTTCAAATGTTCATTGTTAGCATTGGCAGAGTATAATATTAAATTTGCTTTTGCTCTATCCTTTATCATCATACAATATTCATCATCTGCATTAAACACTGCATAGCCCTCTTTTTTGACCGCCTCAATTACAAGGGCTTTTACAAAAGCCATATCCTCCATATCATTGATTCCATCTATACCCAGATGATCTTCCTGGATATTTGTTATTAATCCTACATCTGCCAAGTCATATCCTAATCCTCTGTTAACGATACCACCTCTTGCAGTTTCAAGTACAGCATAATCTATCCGTTTATCCATCAGAACAGCTCTTGCACTTATAGGACCTGTATTATCTCCATGTTTCATACATTCATCATTAAAAAATACACCATCTGTATTGGTCATTCCTACATTGCTGCCCATAGTTCTTAGAATATGGGAAATCATTCTTACTGTGGTAGTCTTGCCGTTGGTTCCTGTTACAGAAATCACTGGTATGCTTACAGCTTCCCCCTCTGGGCAAAGTAAATTTACTATTTCACCTGCCACATTTCTCCCTTGTCCTTTGCTTGGGAAATGATGCATTCGTATTCCTGGTGCTGCATTAATTTCTATAATGGCCCCATTGGCCTTTTCAAGAGGTATACTTATATCACTCACTGTTATATCTACACCAGCTATATCCAAGCCTATAACTTTGGCTGCCATAACTGCTATCTTAGCATTTTCGGGATGAACTTCCTCAGTAACATCGATTGCTATCCCACCTGTGCTCAGATTGTCATTTTCTCTTAAGAATACAGTCTCACCTTTTTCAGGTACATACTCTAAAGTCTTGCGCTGTTTTTCTAGATAAGCTAGCACCACCTTATCTACAACTATTTTTGTCAAAGGTTTCTCATGATCCTCTCCTCGCAATGGGTTTTCTCTATTCTCTCTTTCTATAAGCTCTTCAATTGTGCTTTCACCATCTCCTATTACATGGGCTGCAAGCCTTAGTGATGCTGCAACCATTTTATCTCCTACAACTAAAAGCCTATAGTGATTTCCTTTTATGAATTTTTCTACCAAAATTGTATCTTCATATTCACAAGCTATTTTATAAGCATTCAATGCTTCTTCAGGTGTTCTTAAATTTATAGACACCCCTATCCCGTGGCTTCCATAATTGGGCTTTATAACTACAGGAAAACCAATGGTCATGCAATACTGTAAAAGCTCATTCTCACTGCTGACAACCTTTCCTTCAGGGACAGGTAACCCGTATTCCGCCATTATACTTTTTGCCAGTGTTTTATTACAAGCTACATCCACTGATATGCAGGTTGAGTTATCCGACAATGTTGCTTGTATCTTTCTGCTGTTTTTTCCATAGCCTAATTGGAGAAGACTGCCATCACCAATCTTTATTACTGGAATACCTCTTTTCTCTGCCTCTTTCTTTATCATAGCTGTACTCACACCTATGTCACTCTTAACGCATTTGCTTTTTAGTTCTTTCATTTCTTTATTAAAATCAAATTCCTTACCCTCGATAAAGCAATTTATCAAATCAACGGCAATTCTTCCAGTTTCAATGCCTGCCAGCTCGTTAATATATCCATATACTACATTGTAAATATTGTCTTTATCACCTCTAAAAGCTTTTCCATAGCTAATATCATAACCTAAAACATTTTGCAGTTCTATAGACACATGTTCTATTACATGAGCCAAATAGGTGCCTTCTCCTAGTCTGTCTACAAAACCACCTTCATAGCCTCTGGAACAACTGTGTCTCTTTAAACCAGGAAGAAGATTTATCAGAAATTCATTTAAACCTTTGATAGCTGTTGTAGGTGTATCATAATAGTCACCTAAATCTATTAGCATTTTTACAACAGGTTTATGACTGTAAATATTTCTTCCTTTGTAAGCATAACTGCTTATAATCTTCACTTTTTATCCTCCTCAACTTCTATGTTCTTGCCTTCTTCATCATCTTTTTGTATTATTCCCTGCTTTGTTGTGAGATTAAACCCATAACCTTCAGGGAAAACATGAATTTTTACATTTGTAATGGCCAATGGTTCTTCAGAGTTTTGCTCTGAAACATTAGTAAAGGTTATATCTCTGCCGTCAACTACTGTAACCACACCAGAACCAGCTACTCTGAAAGTAAGGTCACCATCAACAATAGCTGCCGTGTCCTCATCAATACCTATCCCAATAATCCCTGGATTTTGGGCTACAGCTGCCAAGAGTCTGCCTATTCTACCTCTTTGATTAAAATGCTGGTCAATTATTACCCCTTGTAGAAGACCCATACCAGGAGCCATTTTTAAAGTACATTTTCTTGGCGCTTCATCATCCTTTCCTTCCACTACCATTACTTGACTCATCATGGATGCCCCTGCGCTGGTTCCGGCAATAATCTTTCCGTTTTCATAACCATCTAGCACTGCTTTGTGAAATTCAGTGCCGCCTAATATGCTTGAGATTCTTAGCTGATCTCCACCCACAAAAAAAATGCAATCACATTCCCTGATTTGCTTTATTAATCTATTATCATCCGCCTGGGATCTATCAGTTATATTTATTCCATACACAGCTTTACTTCCCAAGCTTTTGAATATTTCGTTGTATTGCTTTTCCGCTTTGTAGGGGCTGTTAGTTGCAGTTGTCACTACAGCAACAGTGCTATTATCTCCTCCTGACATTTTATACACAATTTTTAATATTCTCTTATCAGCTGTTTTGTCTTCGGCACCACCTATTATTACCAAAGTGCCTCTTTTCAAGCCTGGCATAGCCACACTCCTCTTTTAACAAGATAATTTTATTTTTTCTAATTTGCAAAATAATATACAATTAGATAATATTAGATAATAATAAGCTTGTTAATCGATAATAAATGAATATATGAGGTACAATATGATGAAAAAAATATTCTTTATAATTTTACTGTCCATAGTTTTAATTTTTCAGACTTCTTGTATAAAACAAAACCAGCAAACTCAGCATGAAAATGAAATTGATCAAACTGATAATACTGTTGAGCAACAGCCGCCAGAACCTTCATATGAAGAAAAAATTATCAGCAGTATGGCTATGGACGAAAAGATAGGTCAATTGGTTATAATAGGATTTGCTGAAGATACACCCAAAGAAACATTGATTAATGCCATAAAAAAAGATAAAGTAGGCGGTTTCATACTTTTTAGAAGAAACTATAGCAACTTCAAAAGCCTATACGATTTAGTTTCCCAACTGAAGGAGCTGAATAAAAATAACTCCCTCCCCTTGTTTATTGCAGTTGATGAAGAAGGAGGCACTGTATCTAGGATTCCAAAAGAAGGAATAACAATGCCTGATGCAAAGATATTTGGAACCATAAATGATTTGGCCTTGACTGAGAAGTCGGGGAGCATCATAGGCAAGCAACTATATTCTGCCGGAATAAATATGAACTTTGCACCTGTGCTTGATATTCTGAGCAGAGATGATAATACTCTATTGAAACGTAGAAGTTACGGTAAAGATGTGGATAGGGTATCTGCTCACGGCATTTCCTTTATCAAGGGATTGACAGAAGAAGGCATAATCCCAGTTCCTAAGCATTTTCCAGGCCACGGTCACACTAAAGTCGATTCCCATGTTGGTCTGCCTGTAATAAATATTGATAGGAGCATCATGGCTCAAAGAGAACTTGTACCCTTCAGGAATGCCATAGATAAAGGTATGGATGCTATTATGGTAGGGCATCTAGCTTATCCTCAGATTGATCCTTCAGGAAAGCCAGCTACTCGTTCGAAGGTTTTTCTTACAGATATACTAAGAAAGGAACTAGGCTTTAAAGGCATAGCCATATCTGATGAAATTGAAATGATTGGGTTTGCAAATGGAGAAGATTCAATAGAAGATGCAGTAATAGAATCCTTCAACGCGGGAATAGATGTTTTCGTCATTGGTCATACAGCAGAGATTCAGGAAAGGGTTTTGAAAGCTCTGAAAGATGGCGTATCAACCGGTTTAATCACCGAAGAGCGCATAAATGAATCTTTGATTAGAATTGTTCAGATAAAGAGAAAATATAACCTTTCCGATGAAATGAACGTTGATTTTGAAACTGCCTGTGAACTGTTCACTAATGAAGAATATAGAAGCTTTGTTGAAGACATAAAAAGGAGGTAGTGGCTGCACCACTACCATATAACTTCCTATACATCATTATACATTTCAAAGCCGCCTTCAAAGGGCTCCAATATACCTATATGTCCCATTAAGGTTTCAGCTTTATTGCCATCTATCAGGAATTGAGTCTTTTCAATGCCTAGTTCATGTAAAGTGTGGGTTATCTGCATTATTGTGAATATTTCCTGCATAGAACCCCCATACAAGCCCTCCTGAGCAAAATTCACAAAAGCTGTACCATCAGCAACTTCCACATTTATCAGTTTAGCGCTGGATGGAATTTCTGTGCTTAATTCTTTTTTTTCAGGCCCTTTTATGAGTTCTCTGACAACTGCCTCTTCAATGGATGTATCTCCATATTTGACCAATCTTTTTTCAGCAATTAATTTTTCTAGTTTCTCATCACCGGTTTCTATATATTCTTTATTAACAAAATATAATGTAACTTCTTTTTCATCGGTTTTAGGTGTTGGTTCTACGATTACATCCTCATTTTTTGGTTCTTCTGTTTCAACAGGTTCTTTAGTTTTTGGAGTACATGCAGATAAGCTGAAAATCATAACAAGAATCAATAACATGGAAATATATTTTTTCATAAATGTTAACCCCTTTCTTTGTATGTCTATTAGCATTATACAATTAAATTTTTAAGATAAAATAAATATTTATTAAGAAAGTGTTAAGAACATCTAATAGTTTTATAAATTTATCTGAGAGGTACCCTTATTATAAATTTACTGCCTGCACCATATATACTATCAACAAATATTTCCCAATTATGCTTCTCTATAATGCTCTTTACGATGGAGAGGCCTATGCCATAGCCTTCTATGTTTGAGTTCTCCCTGATACCCGAATCCAATACTCTGAATCCCCTGTTGAATATATTAGATAAATCATCTCTCTTTATACCTAAACCATTATCTTCTATGACCAATCTAGCCTCGGTTCTGTTTCTTTCAATACTTATTCTTATATAATTCTGTTTCTTTACTGGATCTTTATACTTAACTGCATTGTCAAGGAGATTAAGGATTGCTTCTTTAATTTTATTTCTATCGCATTTAATAATCAGACTTTCAGTCTCTCTAACATGAATTGAAACATTGTTCTTTTCTGCATAGGGTCTAATTAACTTAACGGCATCTTCCAATATATCTTCTAAATCCTCAACTGTCATATCTAAGCTAATATCCTCCAATTTTATTGAATTAAGCAAATAATCCACCAACTGCCCCATCCTTATGGTCTCTTGCTTTATATCTTCCAAATATTCTTTATAGGTTTGGATGCTGCTCTCCCCTATGGTCAATGAATCTATAAGGGCTCTTATTGCTGTAAGAGGAGTTTTCAGTTCATGAGATATGCTGTTTATAAAGCTTTTACGATTACTCTCTATTTGTCTCAGCTTTCCGCTCATTTCATTGAAGGAGTCAATGAGCTTACCTATTTCTCCGCTACCCTGTTTTTTCACCCTATATCCTAAATGACCTAACGACAGCTGCTCAACTGCATGATTCAAGCTTCTTATCGGCTTTGTAAGGCTATTTGCAGCTATCAATGTAAGAAACAAAGCTATTAATAGAGAAAGTGTTGATACCTGCAGAAGCGTGTTTTGAAGACTCCTCACATCTGAAAAAGTTCCTTCTAATAAAGCAGATATAAGTACAGCTCCATCTATTCTCTTCTCATTTCCTATATCACTAATTATCGGTACCGAGAGCTGTAGTACATTTCTTCCTTCCAGCACATATGTTCCAGATTTTGTATTCCCTTGTAAACTGCTCCTTATTTCTTTATTATCTATTTTATCTCCGACATAAATATTAAAGCTGTCTACAATAACCTCTTTTTCAGAATCCAGTATGAGTATCCTGGCATTTGCCTGTTTTCCATAGCTTTTCACCATTGTATTGATTAGAATAATATCTTCTCTATTTCTCTTGTAAGTATCAGCTACTATATTGGCAGTTTGAAACAGTCTTATTTCTTCATTTCTAATTCTTATATTTTCATAGTTATCTAATACTATAATGCAAAATAGAGCAAAGGTAAGAATTATTATTGTACTGTATATCAACAGCATCTTAGCTCTTATTGAAATAATAACCCACCCCCCACTTTGTCATAATATATTTAGGGTGTTTGCTATCCATCTCAATCTTATCTCTTAGATTTCTTATATGCACATCTATTGTCCTTACATCATAGGCATCTTCTTTCCATACCAAGCTGTATATATCATCTCTTGTAAAAACTCTTCCTGGATTGCTAGCTAAAAGATAAAGCAAGTCAAATTCTTTTGCAGTTAGATTTATTTCTTTCCCTTTCAAATATACCCTGCGCTCATTTTGACTTATAATCAGATCATCTTTTGTGATAGAATTCGCTTCAACCTTCCTTTCGCTCCTCCTTATAATTGCTTTCATTCTTGCAATGAGTTCCAGTGTATTGAAAGGCTTTGTCATATAATCATCTGCTCCAAATTCAAAACCCAAAATCTTATCATAATCTCCATCCTTAGCAGTAAGCATAAGAATAGGAATATCATAACTTTGCCTTATCCTCTTGCAAAGCATCATACCATCAGTATCAGGAAGCATGAGATCCAATATGATAAAATCTATTACATTTTTCGTCAGGTTATCTATTGCTTCCGCACCATTGTAGGCTGTAAACACATTATAGCCCTGCTGCTCAAGGCTGTATTTCAGACCCTTTACAATGAGTCTCTCATCATCCACTATCATCACATTCATAAAACATCACCTACTTATACAGAGTGTATATATTCATTTATTCAATACAGATTGTTAAAGACCTGCATAGCAGGCCTTTATTCTTTATATTTCAGTAAATAATTCCTTATCTCCTCAACCATATCATTTTCTATTATCTTTTGTGATATATCCAATTCCATGAATATATCAGCAATTTTATCCTTCAAGTTTTCTATTGGATAGGGTTCAGCTGTTTTTATATCATAAGCGGCACCATCAGCAGGAAGACATAAATAATCATCATCGATGAAGTATCCATTTCTCATAACTGCCAAGCCTTCATCAGAATTAAGCAAATCTCTCCCCATCATTGGAATAGTCTTGCTATCTATGCCCATGATATTTAATAATGTGGGCATCAGATCCAATCCTCCTCCAGCTATTGTCCTGACTCCAGCTCCTTCATCTCCTGGAAGATGGATGATAAGTGGAACTTTCTGATGCTTAACCCACATGTAATTATTCATATCATCAATACCCAGGAAGTCAGCTAGCTCATCTTTTCTATCCTTAGAAATGGCATAATGATCTCCATATATAGCAAGAATAGTGTTATCCCATAGCCCTTCCTCTTTCAACTTATCAATCAGGTATCCAAGGGATGAATCTGCATAGTGTATAGCTTCTAAATAGTTCCCTAAAAAAGTTCCTTTAAGTTCGCCCACGTTTAGAGCATCATTATATGCCTTAGTATTATCATAGGGGTAGTGGCTAGTTAATGTAACTAGAAAGGCATAGTAAGGTTCCTTCTTGTTTTTCAAATAATCTAAAGACTGCCTGAAGAAGGATTTGTCACTTAGCCCCATTCCAATAACTTCGTCATGCTCATAATGATTTCTGTTCAGATACTCATCAAAGCCTAAGCTAGGATACATTACACTTCTATTCCAAAAGCCAGGTTTATAGGCATGCATTACAAAGGCGCTATATCCCTTTTCCTTTAGTATTTTTGGTAAGGAGTAATAATTGTTGCCTGGGTATTTCATATATACTGCTCCTGATTTTAAAGGATAGAGAGATGTATTTGCCAGAAATTCTGCATCCGATGTGCCACCAGCAGCGGTTTCACAATAATAGTTTTCAAAATATATGCTTTTATCCATTAACATGTTTAGATTTGGTGTGATCTCCATACCATTTATTTTCTTACCTATAACAAAGCCTTGCAGTGCTTCTACCTGAACAACCATAAGATTTTTTCCTCTACCCAATCCATAATACTTAGGTTTATCTGGAATCAGAGCATTTTTTTCTTTAAACCATAATTTAATCTTTTCTTTCTCATCATCACTTAATGATTTTTCTTTTATCTCTTCTTTAATAAATTTGAATGCATCTATGGCATGGTAGTTTATCAGTCCTATGTGTTGTGCAATATATGACTTATCATAAAATGTGGTTAATATTTTAGGCTGGTTTTTATCTAGCAAACAAATACCATAGTATGAAAGAAAGGAACCTGCTGCTAATAGTCCAATTGATAATAACACTCTCATAGGCCAGCTATACTTTTCATATTGTCTTTGGTAATTTGTTATTCTATATGCTGGAATAAATAACAAAAAATCCACAAAGAACAGTAAGTCTGATAAATGAATAAGGTTCAGTACACTGCTTGAAACTGATCCTACCATTATTATTTGAGTTATTATAGGCAATGTGATTATATCGTTAAAATACCTATAGAACAACAGATTTGAAATAATTAGTAGGGTAATAACAATATTCAATATAAGCATGCTTCTTATTCTCCACTTTCCCTTGACAATAGGTATCAGACACAGGAGTATAAATAAAGCCCCTATCAATGATATGACAAGCCCCACTATGGAATAAATCCTGCCTCCTATAAGATTATTGAAGTATAGCAGCTTAATAAACATAGCAATACCAACAAAGATTGATGCAATCATACTATATTCATACCTTTCTTGAAATCATATTTAGCAAAATAAATGATACAGTATAGCCAGCACTATTTCAATCATCTATATTTTTGATGCTGAAAGCCAACACCTTACATTCGTTATGTTTACCAATATTTATCATATTTTATTCAATAACATTAAAAAAACAACACTCACAAGACCTTAAGGGTTCTTGTGAGTGTCATTAAATGTCCAACTATTATCTATTACTTCATTTCAGGTTTAACTGTATCCATGTATGTGAACTTGCCGTCTTTTACAACTTTTATAACGGCATCCTTAACAGCATCTCCATTTTCATCAAGTGTTATAACACCGGCGGCTCCCATGAAATCTTTAGTTTTAGCTAATTCGTCTCTAATCTTTATAGGATCAGCACTACCTGCTCTCTCAATGGCATCAAGTATCAATATATATGCATCATATCCAAGAGCTGTAACAGCAGCAGGTTCTTTGTTGTATTCTTTTCTGTATTCAGCAAGGAATTTCTCTGATTCAGCTGTAATAGGCTTTTCTGTTGCGAAGAAAGTTGAGAATACTGTGCCTTCAACATCAGCTTGACCTATATCTATAAACTCAGGTGTTTCCCAAGTGTCTCCACCAATTATTGGTACAGTAATTCCCAGTTGTCTTGCCTGCTTGATCAAAAGAGCTGACTCAGTAAAGTTACCAGGTGCAAATATTACATCAGGCTTTGCTGCACTTACGTTTGTCAACTGAGCTGTAAAGTCCTGATCGCCAGTATTGTAGTTTGAAGTTGCCACTATGCTATTTTCATCACCAGTAAGGGCTTTGAATGAATCAACAAAGAATTTAGCAAGACCGACGGAATAATCATTGGAAACCTCTTGAATAATTGCAGCTTTTTTTGCTCCCAGTTTATTAAATGCATAGTTTGCCATAACTGTTCCCTGGAATGGATCTATAAAGCATACTCTGAAATAGAAATCATTGTTTAGTGTAACTAATGGATTTGTACAGGAAGCTCCAACTGTAGGAACCTTTGCATTTCTAACTATGTCTCCTGCTGCCATGGAAAGCGAGCTTCCCCAGCTTCCTATAATGGCTGCAACCTTTTCCTTCTCAACTAACAGTGCTGCAGCATTTGCAGCTTCTACCTTGTCTGACTTGTTATCAACAATAACAAGTTCAACTTTTTTGCCCAATACTTCCGGATATAATTTGTTTGCCAGCTTTATGCCCTCAACTTCAAGAGCTCCACCGCCTGCATTTGCACCAGTTATAGGCTCAAATACTCCGATTCTGATTGTATCGCCTTCAGCGGCGGGAGTTTCTGCTGCAGGTGTCTCTGCAGTTGCCTGTTCTGCTGGTTTAGCACAGGCAGTTAGGCTAAAAGATAGAATGAGTACAATAGCTAGCAAGAAACTTAATTTTTTCATTTTTCTCCTCCTCATACATGTTTTATATATTTACTATATCTCATTGATATAGTAAATCTCCCCCTATAGTCCAGAAATCAACGGTGCATATTGATGCATTCGTCCAGGGCGGACAAATATGAATTTTGTATTTCTGTCCATATTTTCAAATATTTATTAATCATATTACCATTTGCATAATAATTTGACAATATGAATATTATATTAATTTTTTGTCATATGCGGACAATAATACTAATTTCTCGTACATATGCTCATTTTTCAACTGTTTATGATATAATTTAGATACCCTAATAAAAATATACGCGAGGAATCAATAGTTATGTTTGATAAGATTATAAAATTATCCAAAAAAGACAACTCTATTTCTGATAGCAATAATTGTACTAAGTCTTCTGTTCTTATTCCAATAATAGAAAAAGAAGATGGTTTATCACTTCTATATGAAATAAGATCAGAAAACTTAAAAAAACAGCCTAATGAAATATGCTTTCCTGGTGGTAGAATTGAGCCAGGCGAAGCAAAAGATGTGGCAGCAAAAAGGGAAACTGCTGAAGAACTATTGTTAAAACCAGAAAATATAGAGATTCTAGGTCCTTCTGATATACTCGTCACTCCATTTAACACGATTATTTACCCATATATAGGAATTTTGAAGGGCTATAATGGTACTTTTAATAATGATGAAGTAAAAGAAGTCTTCACTGTACCTCTATCATTCCTTTTGTCTCATGAACCTAAATGCCATTATATAGATGTGAACCTCAAGCCGAGAGAAGATTTTCCCTATGATATGATACAAAATGGTAAGAAATACAAGTGGGGGAAGGGCAAATACCCTGTTTATTTTTACTTATTTGAAAATAAAATAATCTGGGGAATAACAGCAAGAATAACATATGACTTCATAAAGAATATAAATGACATCTAGAAAAAACTCTTCGCATTGCTGCGAAGAGTTTTTTCTAACTTTTTAGCTTATAGCCTGAAATTCTATTCACCATCAAAGCAATGGCTCCATCGCCTGTTACATTGCAAGCAGTTCCAAAACTATCCTGAGCTAGATATAGGGCAATCATCAAAGCCAGAAGATTTTGATCGAATCCCAGCATGG